>DATDSY010000109.1:0-3333 GCA_035291125.1 Candidatus Norongarragalinales archaeon | reverse complement strand
GCGTTTGGACGAAAAGCACGAGCGCTTGTTCGGCGCTTTCGGCAATTTCATGCTCACGAAACTGTACAGGCGTTACGCGCAAATACGCGCGTTGTACAAAATGCGTTCGGTTTTCCGTGAAATCGCCTCGCGGTTCGGCATTACCTTCGACCAGGCAAGGTTCATGCTCCCGCACGAGTACGAACGGCTTTTGCTAGGCGGCAATTTGGCTGTTGCCGGACTGAACGAAAGGGAAAAGTTCTGCGTTTTGTACTGCGAGGAAGGCTTCGATTCAATTCTGCTGGGAGCAGAAGCAAAGGAGCTGGAGGACTCTACCGTGCAAAAAATTTCTTCAGAGATGGTTGAACTCAAAGGACAATGCGCGTCGCTGGGGTTTGCGAAAGGAAGAGTAAAAATAATTTTGTCCCCAGCAGACTTGCAGAAAATGGAAAAGGGCGACATTCTGGTAGCAATCGCCACGAATCCCGACATTGTTCCTGCAATGAAGAAAGCTTCAGCAATAGTAACCGAACAAGGCGGGGTTACTTCGCACGCTGCAATTGTATCGAGAGAACTGGGGGTTCCTTGCGTGATAGGCACGAAAGTCGCCACAAAGTGGCTTAAAGACGGCGACCTTATCGAAGTGGACGCCACGCGCGGCGTGGTGCGCAAGCTCAGCAGTTAAAAGCGGGCTGAAGCATTATTTTTTTGCATTCCCATGGTTTCCTTCCGCGCCCCGTTTTTCGGCTGGTTCAGCCACTGGCACGTGATCATCGCCATCGTCCTGTCGTTTTTCTTCTATTCCCTCGACTTTCTTTCAAACTTCGACTTCATGCAAATCTTTGCAATCGCAATAGTGGCTTTCGTACTGTCGTTCCCCGTATTCAATATGTTCAAGCGCGTTTTCTTCCGAAGGATAATAGCTTTCGACCAGGGCGGGGTTTTTGCGACGGGCGTATTCAAGTTCGAACGCCTCAAGCCCATTCCGGATTCGGTTGATTTCATCAAGAAACTGCGTTCCGAATACAACACGGCGCTGCTTTCCAACCAGCCTCCGGACGCTTACGACAGCATCAGCCGCAAATTCAAGTTCGACTCAATGTTTGACTATCGAGTGATTCCAATGCACGCTTGGGCGGAAAAGCCGGACCCGAAAATCTACCACGCGCTTTTGAAAATGACCGGCCGCAGGGCGTCGGACGTGATTTTCATCGACGACGACGAAACGAACGTCCTCGCGGCGCGCAAGGTGGGAATGAAAGGAATAGTTTTCAAGTCCCTGCCGCAGTTGAAGGAAGCGCTGCGGGCGTGCGGCGTAAGCGCATAGCGAAAACGCCTATTAAACCCCCTCGCGCATAATTCCTTAAAGCCGGAGTGGCAGAGCGGTTATTGCGCTGGTCTTGAAGCCCGCCTTTTCTTTAGGAAAGAAAATGCGGGCGGTCGAAAAGAAACCGATGTTTTTCTTTCGCAGCGAAGGGAAGGGTCGGCGGAACAAGCGCCGGGAAACCGCAGGTTTCCCCGCGGCTTGTCGCAAGCCAACCAGTGTCCGCAAGGACTCGGGAGTTCGAATCTCTCCTCCGGCGCTCTATTTTTACGTCCAGCTGCAGGCTGGTGAAGATTGGCGTGTGTAGTTATCAGCAACGGGTTTGACGAAAAGCGGGTTTGCAATTACCGAGTTGACGTCGTAGCCGAACGCGTTCCATTTTGCCTAAAAGCGCTGTGGGACCAGCCCGCTGGATACTCGCAACAGTACTTGTTCATGATAGCGCGGGGCGCTTGTGGCCGTTAGGCTGGCGAGAGCTTGACTACAATCACTTCGTCGGGCACTTGAATGGACAAAGTGCTTACTGAAGAGTGCGTGGAGACAGGCTGGGACGAAGTCCTCGGCACGTAGACTGCGGCGTTGAAATTCTCGCCAAAAGAAAGTGTCGCAGGCTCATTGTATGCGTCGTCATCACTTGGTAATTCGCTCCAGATTGCGAGATAGTAGTCGCCGTTCGACTTTTGGAAGAGCACGTGCTTGACTACTGCTGGGTTGGCTTCGATGGAGTAGGTCAACTTGCTAGGGCTGAAGTTTGAACCGGGCTCCGCAAGCAGGGCAACAAAGTTCTTTAGGGCAGTGAAAGCTGGCTTGGGCGTGCCGTCGTTGCGTACAATGCCAAAGTGGTGCTGCAGGTTAGTAGCGTTAGTGCCCTCGTCAAGGAACTCGTAAATGTAAGCCCGCTGGTAGCCTGCATTCATGGCGGTTAGCAGCGCGCGTGGAAGGTATTTTGCCTGGACTGTTTCGGTAACAGGCGCGTGCGGGTCAGTAACAGAAAGGCCAGTGTGATAGCCGATTTCAGTGAGGTAAAGCGGCTTTCCGTTAAACGGCCGACCGCGGTTGACCATGTCATCGTAGAAGTCCTTGTGGCCTGGATAACCTGCATAGGAATGGACGTTGCCGAAATTCACCCACGCCGTCAGGTCGCCCCACAACGTGCAGTTCTCGTAAATCACGCAGGTCGCCCCGATGATTGGAGTTTCCGCCGTAACCGGGTCGGAGCGGAATACTTGGAATATCCGCTGTGTGTAGTTGCGGAGCGTCTGGATTGCATCTGGATCCGACGTCTTGTAGTCGTACTCGTTGGGCCCTTCGATGTACTCCATTGTCTGCAAGCCTATTTCCTTGAAACGAGTTAGCGCGACCTCAGGTGTGATCCACGTGGGCGAGATTGTCGATCCGATTTTGATGCCGTTTGCTCCCAAGTCCGTCATCCTCGCCTGGTGAGTTGTGTTGGAAGGCACGTCCCCATCACGCACGTGGCGCACGCCAAGCTCGAGCAGACGCGGCTTGAGCAGATTGTCATAATGCTGGTATGGGTTAAGCGGCGAGCCGAAAGAGTAAGGCGGTTCGAAGAGATAGCTTATGTGAATGTTGACGCCGAAGAAGTCCAGGAAGGAATCTGCCGGCGAGGGCGTCTCTTGCAGTGAGGAGGCCTGCGAAATGCCGGCCGCTTGCGAGACTTCTCCGCCTCTTAATGCCCGAGAGTACACTCGCACGTCGTCGAGAGTGCCATCCCAAACTGTCTCGTAGGTGACTACCCCCAGAGTGAACGGTCCGTTGGCAGTTGCAGTACTCTTTAGTCCGACGAGCCTGCGTGCCAAGAGCTCACCGTCAACGAAGAGGCTGAAGCGATTGCCGTCGTAAGTGCACGCAACATGATGCCACTCGCCGGCTGACACTGGAGTTGGTGAAGTTGGTTCGAGGGAAACGATTTCGTTGGAGTCAGTGCGCATGGCGCAACTCCACGAGTCAGTCCAACCGCCCCAACCGAGCTTTATTTGGGAAGGTGAACCCTTCTTTTCGATTCCGCC
>DATDSY010000108.1:0-2186 GCA_035291125.1 Candidatus Norongarragalinales archaeon | reverse complement strand
AACTCAGGCGAAAATACAACATCCGGGTCTTCATCAGGGAGAAGGAAAGGCGGATTTTCAGGATTGCTATTCCGTTCCAATCCGATAATGTCTACGAATCGAACTTGAGCAACATTGCCGTGCGCAACGATTGCATCATTTCAAGAATGATTGGCATTCCGCACATGTCCAAAGACAATTTTGAAGAGATTGAAGTCTATTCAGACAGGAAGAAAAACCTTCTCAGCCTCAAAAAAGACTTTTCCAGGATTGCAAAAGTCACCAGCACGGAAATAATAGAAAAAAACGTTCAAACGGCCGTGGATTTTAGAAACTTGTTCTTCACCACGTTTGAAAAACTGAAGCTCACCCAAAGGCAAGAAGAGTGCTTTGCACTTGCTTTTTCAAGCCATTACTACGACTGGCCGCGCGGCATAACGCTCGAGGAACTCGCCAAGAAAATGAACATCAGCAGGAAAACGTTCCAGCAGCACTTGCGAAAAGCGGAACGTAAAATGCTGGATTTCGCACGGTCAGCAATGCACTCAGGCTGAAAACATTTGCTTACTTCCGAGCTAAAATCAAGAGTAAAAAACACGCAATTTATTTATAGCAAAACAATAGGATAAGCAAGAAAGTGGACTGCACCCCTGATTTCGAACGGGTAGTTAAGCGTGAAGCGGCTTAACGAAAACGAAGGGGTGCGTAGAGAATGGGCAGTAGAAAAACTTTTGACAAGGAATTCAAACTTTCAGTAGTTCGGGACTTGCTGGCAGGCAAGTCCACGACCCAAGCGAGCCGCGAGTACGGAATTAAATACGATTTGGCGCGCAGGTGGCTGCGCGAGTACGAAAAGAATCCCGAGAGCGCTTTTGCCGGCAAGGGCGTTGCTTCGACTAGCGAAGCAAAGTGCGCCGAGCTAGAGCGTGAGGTAGGCAAGCTGCACATGCAAATCGAGTTTTTAAAAAAGTGTTCGGAGTCCTTGCAAGCAAGGTTAGCCGAAACGAAAACAAGCGGGTGACGAGAGTGGTTTACGAACTCGTTCAAAACAATTCCGGCGAGCTTGGCTTGCATGAAGCATGCCAGGCCGCTGGCGTGAGCCGTAGTGGTTATTGGGCTTGGCTTCAAGCCAAGCCTCGAGAGCCAGAACCGTTACTCGGTGAAATACGCCGGATAGTCGGGGAATTCAACGGTTACGGTTATCGTCGCGTGACTGCGGAATTACGCCGCAGGAATTTTACCGTCAACCACAAGCGAGTGCTGGAATTACTGAGGGAGAACGGCCTCTCGTGCAAGAGAAAACGCTTTAAAATAATCACGACTGATTCGAACCACGGCCTGCCCGTCTACCCGAACCTCGCGAAAGTCTTGGAGGTAACTGGCGTCAACCAGTTGTGGGTTGCGGACATTACGTACGTCCAACTGCCGCGAGGTTTCGCTTACCTGGCGGTAGTTCTCGACGCTTTCTCTCGAAAGTGTTTGGGTTGGCAGTTGTCCAGAAACATTGACGCGAAGCTTTGCTTGGACGCTTTGAACTCTGCTTTTGATGAGCGCAAAGGCACTAGCCTTGCGGGGCTAGTGCACCACTCCGACCAGGGCGTTCAGTATGCGTCGAACGATTACACGAACGCTTTGAGCGAGAAGGGCGTGCGCATTAGCATGAGCCGCAAGGGCAACCCGTACGACAATGCGAAGGCAGAGTC
Organism: Candidatus Norongarragalinales archaeon; assembly: GCA_035291125.1. GTDB lineage: Archaea > Micrarchaeota > Micrarchaeia > Norongarragalinales > Norongarragalinaceae > UBA10210. Next base: position 504 of record DATDSY010000108.1, on the reverse strand, counting down.
GTTCATGAAAACGTTCAAAGTGGAGGAGGTGTACGTGAGCGAGTACGAATCGTTTCAAGATGCGTTCGAAAATATTGAACGGTTTATTGAGGTGGTTTACAACGAAAAACGGCTGCATTCGAGCATCGGCTACTTGCCGCCAGCCGAGTTCGAACAGCGGATTTTAAATGAGGTGCGCGCTTAACTGGTTGTACGAAAAAAGGGGTTCACTCCAAACCCTCGCTGACCTGGCAGAAAAAACCGGTCTCGCGCGAATTTTAAGCCATGCCAAGCAAATCATTTCAGCAGACTATGAAGACTACGGCTTCAAGCAATACGCTTTCGCCAAAAACTTTCTGGAACTAAAACCTTGAAAGATCTCATTCTAGGGCTTAAGCATTTCAGACATTCTAAAAGAAGTGAGCGTAACTCGGCTTTTGTTTCCGTTCCTGCCCCGGGCGCCTCCTCGTTCCTTAAATTTGTGGGATACCCGAGTTTTAGGATTAAGCCTTTGTTCTTCTTTTT
>DATDSY010000107.1:0-3005 GCA_035291125.1 Candidatus Norongarragalinales archaeon | reverse complement strand
TGTTCAAATTCATCGGCACCTACTCCAGCACGTACTTGTTCGGATTTTCATCCAAACAATCGTTCTTCGCAGGCATGGCCATGCTGCCGGTCGGGGAGTTTTCCCTACTTATCGCAAAGCAAGGCACGCCGGTCGTAGGTTTTGACTTGATAGGCTTCACTTCGGCGACAGTATTCTTTTCCACCCTCGCGACAGCGCTGTGGCTAGACAAGTTCGAATCGCTCAACAACCTGTTCGTCAGGTTCGTGCCAAAACCGTTGCGAAACACGGCAGTAGAAGCGTCTTACTACTTTTCCGAAGCCATTTCTTCAATAGACTCTGCCGGTAAAACGAGTTTCGGGGCAGTAAGGCAAAACCTGCGTTATTGGGTAGTAGGCGTAATCGCGCTTATTTTCGGCGCTGTCGCGAAATTCACGCCAGCACTCGCGCAAGTCAAGATACTCGGGCTCGCGATAACGCAATTGGCAATGCTCGCCGCAGCGCTGGCATTCGCGTTCGGAATCCACAAGAGCATAGTGTGGATGGCGCGCACTCCGACGAAAAGCGTCGAGCGCTTTTCGAAGACAGTTTCGCTCATGGTGTTCATGCTCGTGCTTCCGTTCATCGCATCTTCATTCGGAAGCGGGGCAGGGCAAGCGGAAATAGTTCTTTTGACCTTCGCAGGCGCAATAGCGCTGTACGTCCTGTACTCTTCGGCGGGAAAACGCACTGCAGAAAAAAAAGAACGCGGAGTGCTGTTCTTCAAGAAATGAACGAAACGCCGTCCTTCTTTTCCACTCTGAGCACTTTATCCGCAAACGCCTCGAGTTCGCGCTCGTGCGAAACTAGCAAAACCTGCTTGCAATCCAATTCGTCAAGCACTGCGCGCATGCGCGACAGCTGTTCTTTGCTGAACCCGTCGGTCGGCTCGTCGAGAATCAAAAGATTTTCCTGCATCGACGCGCTCACGCTCTTCACAAGCGCGTTCAACGCCAGCCGGTAGGCGAGAGCAAGCGCGCTCTTCTCCCCGCCAGAAAGCGTTTGGTACGAATGCTCGTACCCGTTTATTTCCACCAGCGGCTCGAACTGTGCACCCACTTCTACGGCCAAATCCTGGCTTTCCACGAGCAAAGAAAACCATTTTTTGAACAGCAATCCGAACTCGCGGTTCAAGCCTGCGAGAACGTGCGTTTCGATTGCCGAAAGAGCGGGAATAAAGTGCTCTTCAACCCACGTTTTGCGTTCCTTGAGCTTCGCGAGCTTTTCCAACGCAGACTGCTTTTCCGCAATCCGCTTTTCCAGCTCCCCGAGCCTCTGACGAGTTTCTGCCAACTGGGTTTCCAAACGCGTTTTTTCCGCGAGAACCTTCTTCACTCCGGCGTCTGCGAGCGAAACCCGCCCTTCAAGCTCCCTTGCCTTGGCCTCTATACCCTCGAGCGAAGAAAGCGCCGAACGTTTTTCCGCAACGCTTTTTTCAAGCGAAGGAAGCTCTTCCTGCGCCAAAGAAATTTTCTGCTCAAGCGCCTTCTCGTCCGCCAGCGTCTTCGCCAGGCGCTTTTCCAAATCCTTTTTCCTTTCGAGCAAGGCGTTTTGCTGCACCGCCTGCTCCAAAACCATGGCCAAATCCTCTTCCTCGTCCTTAAGCTTTTCCAGCGCACCCTGCTTTTCTATCACCTGCAAGGCAATTTCCGAAACGTGCCTTTCAAAATCTCCGGAAATCGCCTGCTTGCACGTCGGGCAAACGCCCTTTTCCTTCAACACCGCATAATCCTTCTGCTTTCCCTGCAAAGCGCCGACTTCGTTCGCAAGCGCCGAGTTTTGCGCACGCACTCGCTTGTACTCCTCCTGCGTTTTCGAGTAGTCCAAACCAGAAATTTTTATTTGCGAAGCTTGCTGCCGCAAATCTTCAGCCTCTCCCTCAAAAAACTGTTTTTGCTCCGACGCTTCGGTCAAAAACGCCTTGCGGTCGCCCAAACGCCGTTCGAGCAAAGGCAACTCCGCCTTAAGCTGCCGCAACGAAAGCAATTGCGACTGGATTTCCGAAAACACGCTCTTCGCCTGCGCCAGCGCGCTTTCCGCGCTCTCTGCATTGCGCGCAGCACCCTCGCTTTCGGACGCGAGAACTGAAACGCGCGAATCCAACTGCCCTTTTTCTTCGACAAGCTTGGGCAAGTCGGCGCCCTGCCCTTCGAAAAACCGCGCTTCCTCGCGCACGTTCTTCAAAACTATTCCAGCATTATCGCGTGCAATCCTATAGTCTTCCACTCCGAACGCCTTGCGCAGCGTCTGCAAGCGTTCTTCCGGCTTTTCATCCAGAATTTTCTTCATTTCCTCTTGTGGTGTGAATACTGCGTAACGGTAGATTATGGATTGCGAACGCGGGTTGGGAGGCTCTTTGAAGCCGAGGATTTGCAGTATCGCCGGCTTCATTTCGGTAGGCGTGTAAGCCGTCTTCACTCCTCCAGCAATAACGTAACACTCACCCTGTTGCACCGTCTTTTTCTTTTCAAGCGACCGGTAGATTTCGTAATCCCGCCCGTTCACTGAAAAAGCAAGCTTCACGAACCCCGATTGAGCGGAATTGCGAAGCAAGAACGACGCGTTCAAGTCGCCCAGCCCGAACAAAGCGAATTCGATTGCATAAAGAATGCTGCTCTTTCCGCACCCCACGTCTCCCTCGAAAAGCATCACGCCTCCGCTGAACTCGACCGAAGCATGCGAATAGCTGCGGATGTTCTGCAGTTCCAGTCTCTTCAAAAGCATTTTTCCTACGCCCCGCCGTCCAAAACCTGTTTCGAATCGTTCAAAATGCGCGTTTCAAAATCCGCGCGCGTTTCACCAGTGCTTTGCTCGGCCTTCAAAACCCGCAGCAACAGCTTTGACTTCTCCGCGCCCGCGCTTCCCTTGAGCTCCTGCGAAACTCCCGAAAGCCCTTGCAAGCTCTTCGCAAAAAGCTCTTCCTCTACTTTCGAAGCGTCCGCCTGGCTTGCAACAAGCTCCTCGCGTTCTTTCGCTTCCAGCGAATT
>DATDSY010000106.1:0-7477 GCA_035291125.1 Candidatus Norongarragalinales archaeon | reverse complement strand
CAAGGCGATTACTACGGAACTCTCGAAATCAGGCTGGAATGAAAAAACGGGTTGTTGGCGAAAATCAGAATTTCTTGTAAAACCGCTCGTAGCTTTTCGCGGTCTCGTCCCACGTGAACTTCTTGACTGCGATTTTCCGCCCTTCCGCGCCCATTTTCCGCGCGGCCTTCGGGTTTTCCAGGACGAACGAAATTCTCTCTGCCAAAGCCCTCGCGTCCCGAGGCTGAACCAAAAAACCATTCTTGTCGTGCTCTATGATTTCTGGAATGCCGCCTATGTCCGTGCCAATCACGGGCTTGCCCGTCGCCATTGCCTCTACGACTACTATCCCGAACGGCTCCCACAACGACGGCAATACGAAACAGTCGCACGCCGCGTATAACGCTGCCAGGTTTTTCTCGGAAAACCGTTCTGCGAGGAAAGAAATTTTCCCTTCAACGCCGAGAGCCTTCGCCTTGTTCTGCAAGTGCGACAGCATCGGCCCGCGGCCGAGCAAAACGAAGTGCGCCTTTCCCTTCAATTGCTTGTCCACCAGCGGTATTGACTCCAGCAGATAGTCCAACCCTTTTTGCTCTACGAGCCTGCATACTGTCAAAACGATTTTCTTTCCTTCCGCGCCCACCAAGTCCTTCAAAATCCCTTCTCCCGAATTCTTGGGGTTAAACCACTGCACGTCCACGCCGTTGTAAACCACTTGCTTTGGCATAAGCAACTCGCTTGGAACGGTTATGTCGAGAGTGTTTTTGCTCACTCCAGCGATTGCGTTGCAGTTCGCCATTATCTTGCGGCCGTAAACGTCGTCGTACAGCCCTCCGACGAAGTCGGTCGGCAAGTCGATTCCCTGCGGATGGGCGTTATGCAGGGTAAGCGCGAGTTTTTTCTTGAAAACCTTTTTTATCGCGAACAGCTCGAACATGCTGTAGACGAAGCGGTTGTGAATGTGCACCACGTCCGCGCGTTTCACTTCCCTAGCCAGGTCTAGCCAAGGCATTAGGTATAACGGGACTGGCGGAGGAAGGGGGTGAGGCAGCCAAGTCAGCACTGCAGCCGGACCGCGCAATATCCGCACTCCTTCTATTTCCTCCTCCCGTTTGGTGTGCGGAAGCATTGACGTTAGGACCGTGACGTCGTGTTTTTTCGCAAGGCGCCTGCACGCTTCGAACAAGTGTTTTTCAGTGCCGCCGGAAAAGGGGTAGTAAAACGGGTTGAGCATCAGCAAGCGCACAGCAAATCGCCCTTTTCCTTAAACCGGTTTTTTCACGAACGAAAAAGTTAGGCAAAAGCTTGGCTTAAATTGCGTGCTTTTCGCCCAATTCTGGGGCAAAAGCGTCGAAACCGTCGTTTTCCCGCAAGTCTTTCGCGAAAGCCTCGCACGAGTCGCCGTGCACGCAGAAAACCTTTTCGGGATTCATCTTGCGTATCGCGTCGCGCAGTTGCTTGGCGCTCGCGTGCGCCGAAAAATCGAAGTGCTCGAAAGGCATTTGCATCTTCACTTCCCCCCCGTCTATCGACAGCGCCTCTCCGTCCAAAAGCCTTCGCCCGTTGGTGCCTGCCACTTGAAAGCCGGTCAAAAAGATTTTTCCCTTGCCGCTCTTGTTGAGGAAATGCAGGTAATTCAACACAGGCCCTCCTTCCAGCATTCCGCTCGTCGTGAGAATGACGCAAGGCTTTTCTGAAATGCGCTTTCTCATCGCCCTGCCGTTCACGAAAGAAAGGCTTTTCACCGCCTCGGCGAAGTCCTTGTAGTTCTTGACGTAGGAAGGGTAGTCTGCGAGCATGGTGCACACTTTCTGCGACATTCCGTCCAAATAGACTTTTGTTTTTCCGCGCAGCAGGGACTTCAGCACTAGCATGACTTCCTGGCTTCTGCCGACTGCGAATGCAGAAACCAGGGCGACGTGGCCGTCGGAAAGGCAGTCTTCAATCTGGTCTATGAAACGCTTTTCCAAAACCCTGCGTTCGGTGTGCTCGCGAAAGGCGTAAGTGCTTTCTATCACGACCGCGTCTACACGGTCGTTCGGGAATTTCGCTTTCGAAAGCAAGCGCGTTTCGCCGGAATTGAAGTCTCCAGTGTAAAAAACGCTTTTTTTCTTTCCGCCGCCCTTCGACTCGAAAAGGACTCCTGCGCTGCCGGGAATGTGGCCTGCGTCGAAAAACTCGAATTGCGAGCCGTCGAAAAACTCGTAAGGGGTTTGGTAGGGCAAGGGGGTGAATTTGTTGTACAGCTTCACTGTGTCGGTGCGTTTGTATGGAAGCTCGTGCCCGTTGAGTTGCGAAAGCTTTTCCGAATCCTCGAGCAAAAGCGTGGTCATCGGTATAGTTGGGAAAGTGCAGAACGTCGGGGGGTTTGCGTTCTTGTACAAGACCGGCAGCCCTCCGGAATGGTCCAAGTGCGCGTGGGAAAGAATGCAGGCGTCGAAACGGATTTTGTCCAGCGCCGGAGCTTCGTTGTGGTCGTGCACTTTCATGCCGCAGTCCAACGCAACGCGCAATTCGCCAGTATCTACTGCAACGCAGCTTTTGCCCACTTCGCGGGCGGCGCCCAAGAAACGCAGTTCCAAAAAAATCCAGTCCCCGATTGCAAGGCGCCATTCAACAGCGCGGTTTTCATTAGCGGGAAAGCCATTAAAAAGGCTTGTCGGAGTCTCGCGCTCAAAAGCGTTTTTCCTCCCGGTCGGCAACGTTTTTATACAGAAATCCCGTGGGTATGTTGCAGTGCTGCGGGGGCTGAAGCGATGAAATTTTCTAAGGCAAGGAAAGCCGATTCCGACGACGTGTACAGGGTTTTGCTCTTGATAGGGTTCATGCTCGTCATAATAGCATTTACCACCGCGCTTATTTTCAGGGACTTGGAAATGCTCGTGAAGTGAAGGCCCGTCTTTTTATTTCCTTTCCGGCTTATGCAGTAATGCATTCTCAGCTGTTGGACTTCAAAAGCTCTGAAAAACTCTTGGAAAAGTTCGGCATTCAAAGCGCGAAAAGCTTTTACTGCGCCTCGCCGGACGAAGTCATGCAAAAAAGCTCTTTGCTCGCCAAGCCGTGGGTTTTGAAGATCGCCGGAGAAGGTGTGTTCCACAAGACCGAGAAAAAGCTCATCGCGCTCGATTTGCACGATTTCGAGGAGCTTTACAAAGCCGCCCGGCGCCTGGAAAAAAACGCACTGCAGGCGGGGTTGAATGGAAAAAAGTGGGGGTTCGTCCTGCAGAGCGAGCTCAAGGGAACCGAATTCATAATCGGGGGAAAAGAAGACGCGGTCTTCGGCAAAACTGTTTTGTTCGGAAGCGGCGGAGTCGCAGTGGAATTGTTCAAGGACTTTTCCATCCGCGTTTGCCCTATAACGCGGAAGGACGCAGGGGAAATGATTGCAGAAACGAAGGCGAGCGCTTACTTCACGCAGCAGGGGTTTCGCACCAAGAAAGCCAGCAAAACCAAAATCGTCGAACTGCTGCTGAAAACATCGCGCCTGCTCGAAACGCAAGAAGAAATCCAGAGCCTGGACTTCAACCCCGTGATTGCCGACGGGAGCAGCGCGTGGGTCGTGGACGCGAAAATAACGGTGAAGTGAAATGAAAAAAATCTCGATAGCTTTTTTCGACGCAACGCGCGATGACGAGGAGTACTTCAAGAAAAGCCTCAGGCAGTTCAAGCTGGTTTTCTGCGGCGAGCTGGACGAGGAAAACCTTGAGAAAGCTGCGCAGTGCGAAATCATCTCTTGCTTTGCTCTTGCAAAAACCAGGTTTGACGCCCGAGCGCTCGCAAGGCTTCCTCTAGTCAAATTCATAGCAACCCGTTCGACGGGATTCGACCACATCGACATGCAAGAGTGCTCGAAACGCGGCATTAGCGTTTCGAACGTGCCTTCCTACGGCGACAACACGGTTGCAGAACATGCTTTCGCGATGATCCTCGCGTTTTCCCGCAAGATAATCGATGCGAACGAACGGGTGCGCAAGGGAGATTTCAGCGTGGACGGGTTGACCGGCTTCGATCTGGCCGGCAAAACAATGGGAATAATAGGAACCGGCAAAATAGGGGTGAACGTCGCGAGAATAGCCAACGGTTTTCAAATGAAAATCCTGGCGTTCGACGCGCGGAAAAACCGCGAGTTGGAAAAGAAATTCGGAGTGAAGTACGTTTCCCTGCCCGAGCTGCTGAAAAACTCTGATTTCATAACCCTGCACGTTCCTTTGACGAAGCAAACGCACCATTTGATAAACACGAAAAACATCGGCATGGTGAAGAAAGGCGCTATTCTGGTGAACACTGCGCGCGGGGCGATCGTGGAAACCAAGGCGCTGCTCGAAGGGCTTAGCAAAGGCATTCTCGCCGGAGCAGCGTTGGACGTTCTGGAGGAAGAGGGAGTGCTTCGAGACGAGGACGAAGTTCTCAAGGCCGTTCAAGGCAACCACCAAGGCGTTTTGAAGACGATGCTGGAAAACCACATTCTCCTGCGCTGGAACAACGTGCTCATCACGCCGCACAACGCGTTCAACTCGCGCGAAGCTTTGCATAGAATCCGCGAGACTACGAAGGAAAACATCCTAGCGTTCGCGAAAGGAAAGAAGCTGAATGCTGTTTGCTGAGGAACGGTGGAAAACAAAATGAACTTGCGTTTTTTGCTTGAACCGAAAAACATCGCGGTGGTAGGAGCTTCGGACGAGAAGGACAGCGTCGGGCACGGCATTCTCGCATCGCTCTTGAAAGGAAGCGTTTTCCCTTCAAAATACGCGAAACCGTTTCGCGGAAAGGTTTTCGCGGTCAACCCCCACCACGCGAAGATAATGGGGCTCAAGAGCTTTCCGAGCGTCTTGCAAGTCAATGAAAAAATCGATTTGGCGGTAATTGCAGTTCCGGCTGCGGTTGTTCCGCAAGTGCTGCGCGAATGCGGAGCCAAGAAAATTCCTGCTGCAGTAGTGGTTTCCGCCGGCTTCGGGGAAACTGGAAACAAGCCGCTCGAAGAGGAAGTAAAGCGCATTGCATTGCAGAACGACATCGCGCTTCTGGGACCGAACACGGTAGGGGTAATGGTTCCGGGCTTGTTCAACGCCTCATTCGCGCTGAGCGTGCCCAAGCCGGGAAACGTCGCGTTCGTATCGCAAAGCGGCGCGCTGGCTGACAGCGTGATAGACTGGGCTCTCGAAGAATTGTTTCCCTTCCGCGCGATAGTCGGCTTGGGGAACGAAACGGTTTTGGACGAAAGCGTTTTCATAAATCACTTTGCTGACGACGGGAAAACCAAGGTAATCGCGCTCTATCTCGAAGGCGTGAAAGACGGGAAAAAGTTTTTGGGCGCGCTGCGCTTTGCGAAAGCAAAGGGAAAAAGCGTCATCGTCCTCAAGGGCGGGGTTGGCGCCAGGGGAAGCAAGGCCGCGCAAACGCACACGGCGAGCCTAGCGGGCGACGACGCCGTTTTTGACGGGGCGTTGAAGCAAGGCGGCGCCAAGCGCGTGTTTTCTCTCGAGGAATTGTTCGAGGTTTCAAAAGCTTTGAGCATGCAGCCTTACGCCAAAAAAAACTCGATTGCGATAATAACCAACGGAGGGGGGGCTGGAGTGCTGTGCGCCGACGCTTGCGAAAAGCAGGGCGTCAAGCTCGCCGAACTCGACGCTAGAACAATTGCAAAACTCGAGCCGTTCATGCACAAAGGCTGGTCTCGCGGGAATCCCGTTGATTTGGTGGGCGACGCTTTGCCCGAACGATACGGGAAAGCGCTGGACGCGATTCTCTCGCAGGAAAGCGTGGGCGGCGCAATAGTAATACAAACCCTTCAGACCATGACCAAACCAGCTGAAGACGCACGCGCGGTCGCTAAAGCGGCTAGAAAATTCGGAAAGCCAGTCGCGTGTTCGTTCATGGGCGGACTTTACACTCGAGAGAGCATACGCATCCTGCACGAAAATTCGATTCCTAATTATTCCGACCCAGTAAAGGCTGCGAAAGCCATGTCTTTTTTAGTCTATAGCGAAACCGGAAAGTAATTCGGCAGTTTGCCGGTTTCGCTAGTCGCAAACCAAGACAATTTAACCGAAAAACTTTCTTGGTTTGCTATAATTTATCCTTCGGCTTTCTTTCCGCTTCGAACTCGAGCGCAAGGTGTTCAAGTTGTTGTTCCGGTGAAAGCTGCCGGTTTTTGCGCACGAACCACGCGGTCAACCCAGAACTAGCTAAAACCAATAGGATTATTCCAATCGCAGGCGTAAAGTCTGCACTTGCAGCAGTTGCAAACGCCGTAATCGCAAGCCCGTCGAACTCGCTTTTCGCAATCGACCTGTCGAGAGAGAACGTGAAGGTCTTGCTTTCTCCTGAACGCAGTTCAGGCAAAATCCATTTCGCCTGCGACCCGTCCACTTGCGGAGGGGCTTCTGCAAAATTCAATCCTCCCTGCGGAAGCTGGCCGGACACCACGACGTTCTCGAGCGAAGCAGCGCCGCCGTTGAACACGGTTATTGTGACTACCGAATACTTTCCTCCGTCGGCGTAAGACAACACGCGAACCGAACGCAATATCCTCAACCCGCCTGGAGCGTTTTCAATGGAATAGAAAACTTCAGGCGTAGCGCTTTCTCCCAAATTCGTGCCAGGCAAAGGCGTCGAAGAAGGCTGAGCTTCTGCTGACGGCTCGGGGGTTGGTTGAATTGTCGGAACAGGAGTAGGCAACGGGGTTGAAATCGGGAAGAAATCCGAATTGCCCGAACTTCCGCCTGAACCCGAAGATCCGCCTCCGCCGCCAGACGAAGGCGAGGAGACTAAAACAAACAGGCTTTCGCTGCGCGCGGAATAGTTTTGCGTTTCATTGTAAGAAAGCGCGTAATTCCAATAACCCAACGCCGGCTCATCCGAGAACGACGGGTTTTGGCTTGAATTCAAGAGCGTCGCGTTGCGAAGCAAATCCAGCGTTCCCTCAGTCCATCCCTTGAATCCGCTTGCGTTGACGCTATTCCCTTCAGTGATGGAAAGGTTTTGCGCCGAGGAATTCAAGTGCAGCGTCAACGTCGCGGACGAATTTTTAGAGACGTAAAGGGAAAAGCCGTTTGATGCGGTGGCGAAAGAGCCGTCGAAAGCAGTGTAGCTGAAGTCGTATATTCCCGCGCCCAAGCCGCTCAAGTTGTAATTCCACACTCCGTCCGTCGCGGTTCCGTTCCACAAGACCATCGTGTAATTCGAGCCGTTGAAAGACAGGGTTACGCTTGCGGTTCCGTTGTCGTCGGAAAACGCGGAGAAAAACGCCGTCGACGCCAAATTGAATTCGCTCGAATTCGTTGAATTGAAAGACTGCCATGCGAACGAGGGGAACAGAGCAGTGGAATTCAGCGTGAGGGTGAAAAGCCCGGTTGCGTTAACGCCGCCCAGAGAGTCGTTGGCCCAAATCCTCGCAACTACGTTGCCTCCGCTCGCAACCGGAATTTGGATTGAAACGTTTGAGTAGGAATCGTTTTGTAAAGCGAAGGACGCGGGCGTCTGGTTTTGCATTGCACCA
>DATDSY010000105.1:0-10324 GCA_035291125.1 Candidatus Norongarragalinales archaeon | reverse complement strand
TTCCTTAATCGGAAATGCGCGTGGCTTCGTTCGGACAGCCTCCGAACTCCTGGCCCGCCCCAAAAGCCCATTGCTGGGCAGGCGGCAGGTTTGGATTCGTCGAAGCCTGCCTCAACTCCTGCAAGCTCGAAAACAGCTCCCTTCCAGACGGAGGCAGGCAAGACTGCCACTCATATTGCACGAAGGGCAACTCGTAGTTTATGCAGTATCCGCAGTTGTTGTTCGCGCACGGAGTAAAGCAGTCCAGCCTCTGGGCACGCCGCGTGTCAAAGTGCACGTGCTTGTCTATAACCAGGTTTTTCGCGTTGCACAATGGCTTCTCGTCTGCAAAGCCAGGGTCGGTTCCAATTCCGCAACCCCAGCCTTTCGCGTAAACGTCAGAACGCGGGCTAGGCAGAGTTTCGGTTACGTAACCATCGCGCGCTGCCGAGGAATCCGAAGGCTCGGTGTTTAGCAGGTAACCGCTCAAAGGCAGTTTCTTCAATTCCGCTTTGAAAGCCCACGACGTCCCGTTGGCGCTCGACGCCTTCAACTCGTAAAACCCGGTGCCCTGCTCGCACTTCACTCCATTCTCAAGCTGGAAGCCTGCTGCGGCAGCGTCGTCTATATTCCAATTCCACTGCATCAGCGGGCTGGAAAGTGAAAAAGCGTTTTGCAGAGTGCCCTTGCGCTTGAAGTATGCGAAAGGCATTCCCTGATAACGCTCTATTCCCTCCACGCGAGCTGCAGGCACGAATTCCAGCTGCGTGTCGTTCAGCCACCACGCCTGCGTGTTCTGCAAGTCCGGCCCTGCATTAGTGACTATCTCCTTCGTTCCTCCGGATCCGCAGAACGGGTCGCACACCGGCTCGGCGCACAACGGAACGCTCTCGCGCTGCGTATCCAGCGGGAAGCATGCGGCAGCGCCGTTCTGCACCATTATCCTGAGCCAAGGCGAGTAGTAGAAAATTCCGCCAGTCTCGTTAGCCGCCTTCACGCGCACGGCATACTCTCCGTTCTGCGCGCTTGCAATTCCGGAATAGGAAATTTTCCACAATCCCGAAGGCTGGTCGAAAAGCAATTCAACTCCGTCGTTCAAAAACGCGGTCGAACACCATGAACTCCCGAAAATCGGGCAATCATCGCCCCCACTCTTCTTGAACTCCACCGACGCCGAAGACACTACAGTCCCTTCCGGCAGCCCGCTGGCGTCGGCACTCAACTCCAGAGAATCCGAAACCTTGAAGCCGTAAGGCTCTCCTTCTGCCGGAAACGCGTTTTGCGGGCTTACGCTCAAAACAAGCGAGTCAGGCGAGTAAGCTTCCGGATCGGTTTCGCCAGCCTGCAGGCAAGCAGGCGCAGGGCATTGGATGGTCTGGCGCGTTTCGCTTATTCCCGGCTGCATCCAATTCAAAATTGTGGGATAGCAAGTGCGCTCGCCTTGAGGCCGGTCTTTCCGGTGCCCGCACCAATACCCGTTTTGCGGCGGCGAGCGGCGGAATCCGGTGATCAATGAAATCCTCTTCGCTTCCTCCGCAAAATTGCGTGGAATCTGGTGCGTAACTTCGCTCACGTAGTCGATGGCAGGGCAAGTGGAATTCCAAATTCCGTTGGGAACCGTAGGCGGAAAACGCTCGACCGAATCGAGAAAATGCAGGTACTTTCCTAGCGTGAGCAAATCCAAATGGGAAACGGCAATCATGTGCGAATACACCGACCCGAAGCGGTTGTTGAACTGGGTTATGGAAATGCCCTGGTCTGCCGGAGCGTCTTTGATTGCAACGCCTATTGGAACGGAATTGTGGTTGATGAAAAAGTAGTTCACGCGGCTGTTCGCGTCGAAAGCGCGCGTGCGCGTTTTTACTGCTGTCGGCTCGTTCGACGGGCTTATAACCAAATCTCGGGGAAGCTGGCCGTTGTACAGCGAGTAGACGAGCTGGCGTGGCATGCCTTCGTAGTAAATGTAGCTTCCGTCTATCGCGGGAATGCGCGAGTCCGCCGCCCTGGCAGTCAAGGAAATCGAGTAAAACTTGCCTGGAAGCGCAGAGCAATCCAAACGCAGTTTCGCCTTGCCCAAGTAATTCAAGCCCGGAAAGCGCGCGTCGGTGTCGAAAGAATTTCCTTTCAACAATCCCGCCGCGAAAGCGTCGAACGAAATCCAAGCCGGCTTCAGCGGAAACTCGGCCTTGTCGAAAACGATTTTTTGCGACAAATCGCGCGACTGGTCGGTCGGAGCGTCAAAGCGGAACAACAGCGTGCCGCAGCGGCTCTTGAAGTTTTCCGTGAATTCGACGGGAATCGCGTCCAAAGGCATTATCGGGTCGACTTGCAGTATCGCATCGCCGCAAGACGAGGTGAAATCATACCCCCCTTGCTGTGAAGGGGAAATGTCGAGCGTAATCGCGGCTTTCCCGCAAGGGAAGTAGTCGAAAGAAGCATCCTGACCTCCGCCGGACGAAGGCAGTGCGTTGAGCTTGGTGCGGTTGGCAAACAAATTATTTTTCCCGTTGTTGAAAACGAACTTGAACTGCGAAAACCCGGGAGTTTCGCCTGTAACCGCAAGGAAGGAAACTTTCAACACGTCCCCTGCAGCCACGTCAGCCAAACTCTCGTTGAAAAACCCTGGGAAAACCCGGCCTTCCAACCCTTGAGTGAAATAAAGCGAATTGCCGCGCTGCTTGGAAACGGTCAAGTTGTAAATGGAAGAAACGCCGTTGTCCGACGCGTTGAAGAAAACCCAGCCCCTCCCGCCAGCAGTGTCGTTCACGGTAGCAGTGTAATTCAACTCGACGAACGAGCCGGCGCACTTCGGCAAGCCGACCTGGAAGAACGCGTTAAGAATGCTTTCCAGCGAACACAATCCCACTGCGTAGAGGGAAAGCGGGTCTGAAATGTAATTGCCGTTGTCCTTGCGCTGGCGCAACGCCATTTCCAGCTTCGCGCTCTCTTCGCTCTGGTTGTTTCCGCCACCACCACCGCCCGATGAGGTCGTGTTGACGGCAATATTGTAAAGGGCATCGTGCACTGCGGCATCGATGCCTTGCGTCAAGCTCAAGGTTATTTTCTCGCCAGTAACGTTAGACTGCGACAGGATTTTGATTGCGAAAGCTCCGGTGAAACTGAATCCCGCTTCCATGTTCGAATAGCTCTTCAAATAGCTCAAGTCTACTGAAAACGACGAGGGAGCGTCGTTGAAGAAAACCACTTTGTTCGGCGGCTCGGGCGGAGTGCCCTGGGCATCGGGAGCGTCCGGATAGCTCGCGGACTCTAGCCCTATGAAACCGCCGGGCGCGTCGAAAGAAAAGCTTATTGCGCCCGGATTGCGGGCGACGTTCTTCTTGAGCATAATCCCGTAAGTCAAAACCACTGGCGGAGTGTTGCTTCCGTTGCTGAACATCGTGAAATTATCTTTCGCGCTCTGCCTGCCTCCTTGCGAAAAGAAAACGCTCACGCACGCGAAGTCGCTGCAAGAAATTCCCGCTCCGTTAATCGCGTAAATCTTTGAGAACGCTGGAGAATTGCACCCTGAAGGCAAAGGCGTTTTCGGCTCGAAACGCGTTTCAGGCGGGTCTTCGACGTTCAAAGGATTGCGGTAATACTTTCCGCCCTGCACGAGAAAACTCCGGTAGCGTAAAGTCAAATTGTCTTCCTGCACGTTTTGCTGCAAAGACTTGACTTCGAAAACAGCTTTGACGCTCTTGCTCGAAATTCCTTCAGAACCGGCGTAAGTCAAGTCCACCCACGCCGCGTTTGCGTTCGCATAGTCGATTTGCATTGGCGCGCACGCCGCGGTTCCCGAACCCAAGGTTTTTGCGGCGGCCGAAGGCGGAGTCACTCGCTTTATCACCGCCCTGGCGGAATCCACTGCAAAGTAAAACCCGAATTCGTCGTTCGCGCTGTTAGTTTTCCCTATAAGCGAGAATTTAGCTTCGTAACGCTTGCCCGGATAGAGTGTCGTTACGTTGGAATTGCCGCCTTCGAGGGTAACCACGAAATCCTTTATTTGCGAAGACTGCACGGCGTATTCCGGCAGGAGGCTGAAGTCCAGCCGCAGGGTTTCGTTGTTGACGGCCAAAAACTTTTCTTCGGAAATGAACGTGGGCGCAGAAGCGTTGATTTCAGCGTTCAAACCTATTCCTATCCTAAGTACGCAGTCGAAGTCTGGAGCTGAAACAGCGCAGGAAGAAACGGTTTGGCCGCTCGTTTTGGCTTCGAACGCTGCGTTTTCAATAAGCAGTCCGTTGGAGTAGTTGAAAGCCCTCACGCGCACGCCCGCCTGCCTCCTCTGCAGTTCCAAGTCCGCCCGCACTTGCTCGGAATTCAAAGGCACCAGCTGCGTGGCGAGCAAATTGTTCTTGGACGCGTTTACCGTAACAGTAAGCCCGCGCGAGTCGAGAATGTAAAAGCTTATTTTCCCCTTTTGGTCGGTAAACCCTTCGCGCGTCGTAAACTGCTCGCTGAAAACGCTTACTGCGGCGTTTGCAACAGAACTGCCGTTGAACGAAACCGACACGGTAATATTGGTAGCATGGTCTTTCTCGCTCTGGTTCAGCTCACCCTGCTTTTTCAAAGTCATTTCAAATTTGCTGCCTGCCTTGAACCACCCGCTTTCCTTATCGACGTACCCGCTTTTGGAAGCGAGAATCTTGTAATCCGGATTTCCGGTGGAATTCAAGTCTATCGCAAGCTCTCCCGTGGAGTTTGTGTACTGTTCAGGGATAGTCAACACGGAGTTTGAGCCGCGCTGGTAAACCTTGATTAAAACGTTGGCCAAAGCAGTGGCGTTCGAATCCTTGACTTTCACTATAGTGGCTTTCGACTCGGTCTCGTTCGAAATCCTGAAGAGCTTGACCGAAATCGAGTTCGGGTGTTCTGACGAAATAGTTGTGGCGTTGTTCCGCCCGAAGTAAGAAACGTAGCCTTGCGACGCAATGTCCGCATAAACAACCATGCCTTCTTCAAGCCCTTCGAAAGAACCGAAGCCAGCGCGCACCGAAACAGTTCCGAGTTTTGTGCCCGAGTTCTTGTCGAAAACGTTTGCAGTCGCGTTTAACGGGCTGCCTGCAATGCTGGTTACGTAAATGTTGAGGGAAAGGTCGTCCGAATAATCCAGTTCCGGAAGGTCGTCCGATTCGATAATGCCTTTTCCATCCGGCTGCTTGTCCGAATAACCGGATCCCTGCGAAGAGACGAGCGTAATGTCCACGCTGGAATCTCTGGGAATTGAAATGTCGAGTTTCGCCTTGTCGAAACCCGGCTTTTCCACTTCAAGCGAATAATCGCCTTTAGCAAGTTCGTCAAACGAAGCTCCTCCGTCTTGCGAGCTTTTGGCCTTGGAGACAAGCGAACCGTCTTGCGAGAGCGAAAGCGTCGCGCCTTCGATGGGCCCGCTTTCGCTGTAAACCGTAATGCTCAGGGAGTAAGACTGGGGCTGCTTCGACAGATTAAGCCCGCTGAATCCTGTTGCCGCCCACCCGACGCCCAAAAGCAAGAGCAAGAGTATTATCACGAAAGCCGGAAGAGAGGGAATGCCCCTGTCTTCAAGAGGGTAGACGAAGAAATCGTAGATTGGAATGCCGTGGTCTTGCAGCCAGTCGCAAAAGCCGTAGTACGAATCTCCCAGGCGTTCCCAGAAAGTCTTGCCTTCGCTGCTGCCGGTCATACTAAAGCTAAAACGCTTTGCTTAAAAAAAGCTTTTGAAAGCCCAAAACGCGTTGGACTCAGCGGACTGTGCTTGCGACCATCCAGCTGTCGCGCTTGCATCCGAGCAAGCGCGCTTGCGTTTCGGCTTCGTTCCAACCTTGGTCTACGCCGGCAGTCCTGCAGCCTTTGTCGTTGAACTTCGGCCAGTAAATCGAAAGCCCTTCGCCGCCTAGGCTGTTGGTTGCAGCAGCTGCCACCGCAAGGACCATGTAGCCTGCGGTCGTCAAAGCGTACTGACCCACAACCGCACTTGTAATGAGGCTGTTGCCAAAGAGGCTCACACCATACAGTGCGCCTGGGTTTAGAGTGAAGTATACTAGCGCGACGACAACCGCAACTTTCACCACGCTTTTCACAAACTTCCAAACTTGGCAGAAGCCCGTGCACTTCGGCCACGTGAACAAAATGGTTCCGCCGTAACTCCCGTCTGGCTTCCACCAGTCGAAATACTGGTTGTAGCGCGAGCCCGAACGCAGCGCGAGAACGTAACCAGTAGGCGTTATGGCGAATTGTTTCGTGCCCTTGAATTGGCCCAAACGCCCGGTGTAAACCATTTGCGAAAGCGAAATTCCCGCCTTTCCGTCGACTGCAGGCGGCGCTTCGTCGAAATAATCGTATTGAGTAATGCTCTTGATGCACGCGTCGCTGTTACCGCGCTTGTCCACGAAAAGCAAAGCGCAAGATTGCGTCAGCCCCTGGCTCAAGCCCTTCACGCATGCAACATTCTTGTAAGCGTTGTTCGCTATGGTGAAAGCGCTGAAAGCGTGGTTCCAGTAAAACCCGCCTTGGTTTTTCAGCAACTGCGACTGCAAGTCAAGCAAGCCTTTGTAAGTGAAATTGCCGGGAGCGTCGCAAGCGCCAGGCAGAGGCAATCCTGCGAGCGCAAACGACTCTTCGAATTTGCTTACTTCCTTCGGCTGGATGAGCGTGTTTACGGGAAGGGTGTAAGTAAAGCCGCGGTCGTACGCCGAGGGGAAGAACGAAATCGGGGAGTCGGCTCCCTCACCCTGTAGAGAGGAAAACGGAACTTCCACCAACGGTCCCACATCTTGCTCGTCGTAAACGATTTTCGTGATTGTCCGCATTCCGTCCGCAGCGCAATACCCGGTTTCGTCGCAACGCGGCGATATGCCTTCAATGCCGTAAGAATTGCAGTACGTAGTGCAAGCTTCCTGGAAGCACGCGTTTGCTACGGCGAAAACGTATTGCGACGGGCATTTCCACTCGCCGTCGTTCAGTGAAGCGTATTCCCACGCCGGCCCGTTGCCTTCCTCGGTCGAAGAAAGCAAGCCGTCAGCGTCCGCCTCACCCATCGGAATGCACAACGGCGTGTCGGCAGCACCTTTTATTTTAGTGAAAATCGGGCACAAGAATCCTTTTCCTTTGCACGCCTGGAAGTCCGCGTCGGACATCGCGTTCAGTTTTGCTGCAGGCGTTGCAGAGCAAGAGTTCGCCTGCGCTTCAAAAGAAGTCTTGTAAGAATCGCCGTACGCTATCTCTGCGCCAACGGTAATCTGCGTTATAGGCTCGTCCTCCGAATCGTAGCCCACGATAGTTTCCCTCGGCGCGCACCGAGAATCGCAATACTCTTGCGTTGCAGGATTAAATTCGCCTGCGGGTGTGCAGTGGGGCGCGGCTTGCGAGCCGAAGTCAATGGGAGTAGCACAGGATTGCGTTTGATCGTCCCAGTTTCCACTCCCCTGCGGGTAACCTAGATTATTGCAGAACTTGGCGGGCGTTTCGTCCGCGAAAGCGCATTGTTCGGTCGTCTCTTCGAAGGAAACGCTCGCGTTGAGCCAATCCTCGCGAGTGGCGCGGCAGCATTCTTCGAAAGGCTTGAACTTGTTGTTCACGCACGCGGATGTTTCCTTGCACCACGCTGACCCATCGCTCCTCCAGAACGCGCTTTGCTTCGCTTTAGCAACGGCTTTGTTAAGAATCCTTTTTACAACGTCCGGGTCAAAGCCCGTGTTCGAGGAAAGCAAATTGCGCAAATCGTCGGCGGAAGAGCCAGCAAAAATAATTTTGGAAGTGAATTCCTGCGCGTACTCCGTCAGTCCGTTGATTTTGCTTTTCGCCGCGTCTCCTTGCACGAAAATCAGCTCGCCGTTCTCCTTCGCGACTAGAACCAGGTTGCGGGGCTTGGGGTTCAAAGCAAAAGTTTTCGTTCCGGGAGCGGTGAACGAAACAGTTGGAATGGTTTCAATTGGCTGCTGCGGGTTGCCGGGCTGCGCCAAATACAATTCGATAGAGCGCGAGCCTATTTGCTTTAGGTTGGTGACAGCCCACAACTGCGGGTATGCGAGTGCAGCGCTCTCGCCGCCCTCGATTGGCGCGAAAATCGGGCCTATGAACAATGAAGGCGCGTCGAAAGCTTCGAGCGTCGAAACGTCTATCGTTATTTGCGAAACCGATTCGCTGCCTGCCCTGCCCAGCTGGATTTTCACTTTCGCCGGCTTCACCTTGTTGGCGGAAGTTTGGAACGAAGAGCACTGCGAGTATTTCTCCGGATTATAGCGCAAGGCGTTCGTACCGCTGCGCGTAAACGCAGTGAAATCTCTCGTGCACGCATTTTCATTCACTTTCCCGTCTTCGCCGATCGGGCAGGATTCGAAGCACAAGCCCGACCCGTCGTCTTCGGTAATGTTGACCAAAAGCCTTTCCTCCGAATCGACTTTGACTTTAACGGCGTCTGCTGGAAACACGGGAGTCGAACGCATTTCTATTGTTCCGCACTGCGCCTGCACGTCGGCCCTGGATTTAACGAGAATTTGGTTTCGCTCTGCCGGATTGTATACGATTACGGGCGTGGAGCCACAGGAATCTTCGGAAGAAGGCAAGAGCGAAATTCGTTCAATCGAAACGCCGCCTCCTCCGCCACCACCGCCGATCGACTCGTTGGGCGATACGGAATAAGTGGAAACGTGCCTCGCGCCTTTCGTGCCGTCGGAGATTTGAAGGGACAACTGCGAATCCCGGGTTTTAGCCAAAGGCTTCAGCGCTACTTGCCCCGCGAAAGCGAAGCCCACGTCGAAATTCGCGTACGAACGCAGGTGGTTCAGGGAAACCGAGAATTCCGACTGCGTTCCGTTGAATGAAATCGTTTCGGGAGATTCGGGCGGAGTGCCCTGGGCGTCGGGAACGCCTGGATATTTAGCCAAAAGCAATCCCAAAAACCCGCCTGGCGCTGCGAACGACAAACCCAAATCCCCTTGCAATTGCGCCGTGCGCATGGTTATTTCGAAAGCCATTATTACCGGAGCTGGATTGACGCCGGTCTTGTTGGCGACGAAATTGTCTTTCGCGCTCTGCGCACCTTGCTGCGTGAACGCTACTTGAATGCAAGCAAAGTCGTTGCACGTTACGCCAATAGAATTAACGTAGTAAGCCGCGTCTATGGTTGGCGAATTGCATCCAGAAGGCAAAGGCGTTTTCGGCTCGAAGCGGATTTCTGGCGCGTCGTTGGAATTCAATGGATTGCGGTAGTATTTGCTGTTCTGCACGAGAAAACTCCGGTACTTGAAAAGCGTTTGCTCTTCCAAAACCCCTTCGCGCAACGGCTTGACTTCGAAAACTATTCGCACGCTCTTGCTCACGGGATTCGGCGCTCCCGAGTAAGTAACATCCACCCACACTGCGTTGGCGTCTGCATAATTTACTGGCGTCGGAGAGCATGCTGTGGAAACTGAACCCAGCGTTTTAGGGGGCGAGGAGGGGGGAGTGAATTTCTTTATTACCGCCCTTGCAGGGTCGACAGAAAAGTAAAACCCGAAAGAATCGCTTGCAGCCTGCGTCTTGCCGAGCAAAGTGAATTTAGCTTCGTAACGCTTGCCCGGATACATTATTTCTACTGGCTCGTTGCTTGCCTCTAGAGTGACGCGGAAGTCCTTGATTTGCGAAGACTGCACTTCGCTTTCTGAAACGAGCGAGAACGTTTTCGCCAGCCTTGGAGCGTTTATTATCAGGTCGTGCGTTTCTGAAACGAAGCCTTGCGCGGAAGCGGTTATCTGCGCCGTCGCCCCGAGGGGAATTTCCATTTCGCACTCTGGATTCGCCAAGTTCGTGGAGCACGATGAAATCGGAATGTTATTCACCTTGGCTTCGAACGAAGCGTCGAGAGGCTGTTGGTTGGAATAGCGTACTGCGTTGAGGACGACGACCGCCTTCAGGGCGTCCAAAGGCAGTTCCACCGAAATGTTTGCAGAATCGAGCGGCAGGCTTTTCGAAGCAACGCGGTTTCCTTTGGAAGCTGAAGCAAGGACTTCCTGCCCGCGTTTTCCGTACAGGAAAAAGCCGGCCTTGCCTTGCGCGTCAGTATTGCGAGTTCTCGTCACTAGCCCTGCGCCCGACAAAGTTACGACCGCGCTCCTCACGGGCGTCCCGTCTTGCGTAACGAGCGCGTTCACGCTGCTCGAACGCGCTTTTTCGTCTTCGGTATACTCTCCTGGCTTGTGCAAGCGCAGTGCAACCGGATCGCCTGCATTGAAAAAGTCGCTTTCCATCTCGTCAAAACCCGCTTTGAAGGCGAGAATCTTGTAGCGCGAGCCGTTTCTCGAGCCCAAAAGCAATACTAGTTGTCCCTTCGAGTCGGTCATGGAATTCGAGAGCGTCAAGGGAGTGGATGAGCCCGCCGGAAAAACGT
>DATDSY010000104.1:0-2535 GCA_035291125.1 Candidatus Norongarragalinales archaeon | reverse complement strand
CCTCAAAAAGGGTTCTGTTTACCTCTTCCTGGGGGGGAGAAGACCGCGAAAAGACCGTTCCATTGACGATCGTCGAGCAACTCGTGAAAAACCGGGGTTTGAACGGCATCGTCGTGACTCTTGACTCTCCTGTCTCTGTTTGGGCGAAAAGGCTGGACAAGCGGGGAGTAAATCTTTCAAACGTTTTTTTCGTTGACATGGCGAGCAAAGAACGCGAGTACATAATCGACTACCTGCGCTTGAACATAGACGCCCCAAACTACTACATTGCAGAGAACGTCCACTCGCTAATCGAATTGTCTTCAATCATCGTGAAAGAAACGGAAAAGAAAAAGTACGGTTTCCTGCTGTTAGACGCTCCCTCGACCTTGTTCGAAGCCAACCCACAAGAATTTGCCGACAACTTTCTCAATTACCTGTCCAGCAAGCTGCGGGAATTCGAGTTTATTGGAATAATGACCTGTGAACGCGCCAAGTACAACAATTCCATAGAAAAGCACGCCGACCGGATTATTAGGCTTTAAAGCAACGACTTTTTTTCCCTCCAGCATTTTTATTACTCTCATGCCTCCAGATTCTATCATGCCCAATCAATTCGAGTTTGCGGAATTTTCTTTCAAGCCCGATGAATTCGTGGTGGAAGAAATAACCCTAGACGGCAGCATATTCGAAATTGGGAATGCGGTTGAAAAAGCCGGTGAAGCTTTGGAAAAAAACTATTTCACGCGCTTCGTGCTGGAAAAACGCGAGTGGAACACCGAGCAGGCGCTGCGCGAGCTTGCCTTTTTCCTGCACGTCAAGCCCTCGCGCTTCAACTACGCCGGCACGAAAGACAGGAATGCAATCACCACGCAGCTGTGCAGCGTTTTCGCCCTTTCCCCCGAGCGTTTGCTGCAGGCGAACGGGAGAATCAAAGACTTGCGAATCAACGGAGCGTGGGTTTCGAAAGAAAAAGTGCGTTTGGGTGATTTGCAAGGCAACCGCTTTACCATAATCCTGAATGAAGAGAATTGCGGCTTGAAGCCCGACTCGCAAAAAATCCTTGCTAAAGCAAAGTCGGCGGGCTTTTTGTTTCCCAATTTCTTCGGCCTCCAGCGTTTCGGCTCGCTGCGCAGGAACACTGCGGAAGTGGGTGGGTTTTTGCTGAAAGGAGATTTCCAAGGCGCGGTTTTGAATTACTTGTCGTTCAGCGAAGGCGAGAAGGACGAGGAAAGCGTTGCGGGGCGAAGGCGTTTGGCGGAAGAAAAGGATTTTGCGAAAGCGTTGGAATATTTTCCGCGGCACTTGAAGTACGAGCGTTTGCTTTTGGAGCATCTGGCGAAAAGCCCGAAAGATTTCGTGGGCGCGCTGGGAAAAATGCCACGGCATCTCGTGCTGATGTTCATTCACGCTTTCCAGTCGAAGTTGTTCAACGAAATGCTTGAGGAGCGGCTTATGGAAGGGAATTGGAATCTCGAGGAAAAGGGTTTGCTCATAGGCGGGGATTCGGTTTTGGGCGAGAGGGAAAAGCTGTTGCTTGCGCGCGAGGGGCTTTCGCAGGATTCTTTCAAAATCAAGCAAATGCCGTTTTTGAGTTCGAAGGGCGGGGAGCGGAAGTTTTTCGCTGGGCTGAAGGGTTTTGAGGTTGTAGAAGAAACCGCGGAAAGCGTGAAAGTCCGGTTTTCGTTGGAAAGCGGCTGCTATGCGACGGTGGCGTTGAGTTTTCTTCTGGCTTAAACGTTGATAGGGCTTTTCGTTCTTTTCATCGTATAACGCTTAATAACTTTGGAGTAGGAAGTGAGAATGTGAATGAAGAACACTGTAGTGCAGCAGCATTGAGCGCCGGGCAATTCGTCCGCGACACTTTTCCACAAATTGCAGTAAGTGTTGTTGGCCAGCATTTGTATGCGGAAATTTCTTCGCGCAGGCTTCCTGCTCGCTTTGAGCAGGCAATTAGAGCGCATGTTGCGAAGTGGGAAAACGGTCTTGCATTCAACCGTCCTTGGGATGTTGGGCTTACCGAATCAAAACCAACGCTTCCGGAAGACAAGCGTGTGGATCTTACGGTTTTTTCTGAACCGTTCAAAAAAGGCGTGAAACGCCTGCTTGTTCATTTTCACCCTCAATTAAAGTAAGCTCGAAAAAATAGCGCGGAGGGCGGGATATTCGCGAACAGCTACAGCGCGCGCAGCGCTGTTCGATTCGAACCCGCGCACCCCGGATGGAGTAACAGCTGGCCGCCTTTCGTCTTTACTGGAAAAGCAAAGATAGCAGGCTGCCGCAATAGCCACTATGCGACCTCCGCACTGTAATTATTTCGTGGGTGCAGGCTTTAATTACTAACCGTGCGCCCGCGTGGGCTTCAAGCACACTTTATTAAACGCATTTTTCCTCCTGCGTCTATATACTCTTTGGATTCGCTTCAAAAGCGCGGGAAAACGAAGGTTTGGTTGCCTTGACAGATTTCATGATTTTGCTGAAGAAGAGGAAAAGCTGCTACGAGTTTTTGTCCACCCCAGTTTCCAAGGGCGATTTGGAGAAAATCCTTGAAGCAGG
>DATDSY010000103.1:0-10161 GCA_035291125.1 Candidatus Norongarragalinales archaeon | reverse complement strand
ACAATTCGAAGCCTGCACACTCTCAACAGGAGACTGAAAAACCGCCCGAAACGCAAGCGTACCAATAACCACAATAAGCATAACACCCGCAACAAGCACCATATACTCAAAAGCAGCTTGAGAACGCAAAGCACGGGACTTCATTAGAATACTAGCGAACGGTTAAAAATAGGGATTGCTATTTCCGGCAGATTCTCAAAAAGTTTTCGTAAATTTCTTTCCCGTACTGCGTGTGCGTCACTTCCGGATGGAACAAAGTTCCGTAAACGCTTTTCGAATCGTGCTTGAAAGCATGGATTGCGACGTCCTTGCTGTGCGCCAAGGTTTTGAAACCCTTCGCGTTAACGACCTCGTCGTTGTGCGAAGCGAAAACAGTGAATTTTTCCGGAAGGCCTTCGAACAAGTCGTTTGCATAATCTACAATCAGCTCTACGTTGCCGTATTCCGGCACTTTCGCAGGACTCACTTCACCGCCGAAGCGCAAAGCAATGAATTGTTGTCCTGCGCAAACTCCCAAAACGGGAGTTCCCTTTTCTACCGCAGAATCCAGAAACTCTCCGCAGTTCCCGGCCATTTCCGTTTCTCCTTTTCCCACGCGCAGAGCTCCGCCGGAAAAAACCAGACCGTCGGCGTTTTCAATCCCGCTAGCAGGAGAGTCTACGCTGACCATTTTAGTTTCCACATCCAAGTCGCGCAAGCGCCGGTAAATCAAGTGCCCCCACTGGCTGCCCAAATCAACTACGAAAACTTTCATGCAAAACAACCGCTCAGATTACACAACTCTTCAATTTTAGAGAAATGCAGAGTTTTATAATTAAAAACTTCACCACGATTTCTATTTTTAAAACAAACTTCCGATCGCTTCAATCTTTTTCCGGTTTTGGACAAAAGCTGAAGGAACATTCCTACAGGCAGCGCTCTAGTTCCCTTCCGCCACTGATTGAAGGTGTTGTATGGTAAATTGAAGTCAGAATGTTTAAGTTTATAAAATATTTTTTTTCTCGCTGACGGAACCACTGAAACAAAAGCTACGGGAGTCCTGTAAGAATCAAGTAATTGCTGCAAAAGAGTCCGTTTCTCCAAAATTTCACAGCCTATGAGCCTCTGAAATAATAAAAGATTTTTTTGTGAGCTTATGCTGAAACACCATTCTAATGAAAACCTATGTCTTTGCTCATGAATCGGATTACAGGATATTCCAATAGTAATCAGCATTTCACGGATATCTCGAACTATTTGCTCGTTAGCCATCTCGATTCTGATCCCTTTATTTCGAACGCTAATGTTGCACTCATCGTCATAAATAGCTCTAAGAAATGCCGCCAAAATTTGCTGATTTCCGTCACGGACATAGTTTGGAACTTTAAGGTTTTTTTCTTTTGATTTTTTGCCAGCATGAAGACCTAGAGACTTTACAAGAATTAAGCCCAAGGAGGTCGGGAATAAGAGATAATATAGTCTATCTTGTGTTTTTTTACGATATTCAACTTCACCAAAAACGGCGTTTAAGTCTTGAAGAAAAACTTCCCCTACATCTGCATAAATGTTGCAATACATTGGGGTAATGTCTCTCTTTTTGATCCCTCCGTCACCCAAAAAATGACCGATAATCGAAGCAAGCTTTGGGGTTAGCATTATAGGAAGCCTAGGGTTTGCAATTCCAAAGTGATTAGTCATTCCGCGAAGTTTAGTCACTTTTTTTTCCAATAAAGTTGGCGGAAATTGGAGTGTAAGTTCGGGAATTTTCTGGTAAAGTGCTTTAAGAACGCCTAAAGGAATTGCATTTTCAAACCAATTGCCGATATTACTACGGGGAACGCCTAAAAGCCGAGACAAACCAGAACGGGTACGCGATTTAGACAAAACAAAAGTCAACAATACCTTCTTGTAAGAATCATCGAGTTCGACGTAAAGTTCGCTTGGCAAATCTAAAAGATGGATTGGAAAAATTATTTTCGGCATTCTACAATTAGATAATACTAGTATTTAAGTTATTCCCACTCAACACATGCAGGGGGTTTGTTCGTTACATCATAAACAACGCGGTTGATTTGCTTCAGCTCGTTGGTAATGCGCAGGGAAATTCTGTGCAAAACCGTGTGGGGAATCTTGGAATACTCCACAGTCATCAAATCGTTTGTTTCAACAGAACGGATGGCGATGGTGTTGCCATACGCACGCGCATCACCCTGCACGCCGGTGGTTTTCGTTTCCAAGAGAACAGCGAAATACTGCTGGGGCAATTCCATTTCCCCGAATTCGAACGCCTTGAAAATCTCTTCCATCACGATGGCGTTCGCTTCCCTGCATAAAGCGACTTTTTCCGGCGTCACTTCACCAATAACGCGAATCGCCAATCCCGGCCCTGGCGAAGGCTGCTTCCACGCTGGGTCTTTTGGAACCGCAAGCTCTTTCGCAATAGTCCTCACTTCATCCTTGTACAATTCGCGGATTGGCTCTACCACGGTCAAATCCATTTTCTTAGGAAGCCCGCCGACGTTGTGGTGGGATTTTATCCTGTCGCGGATTCCGCTCCCGCTCTCAATCCAGTCGGGCGCAATAGTGCCTTGAATCAGGTATTTCGCGTTCAAGTGCTTAGCTTCCTTCTCGAAAACGCGTATGAACAGCTCGCCAATTTTCTTCCGCTTTTCCTCAGGGTCTATCACGCCCTTTAGGCAGGAGAAAAACTCTTTCGAAGCTTCAACGATCACTATGCTTATGCCCAGTTCCTTGAACACTTTCTTTACCTGCTCGACTTCACCCTTGCGAAGCAAGCCCGTATCCACGAAAATGGGCTTGAGCTTCGAGCCCAAAGCTCGGTTTGCAAGCACGGCACACACAGTCGAGTCAACCCCGCCGGAAACCGCGATTATCGCTGTCCCGTCGAGCTTCTTTAGCTCCGAAATAGCATTGTCGATAAACTCATGCGAATCAAACGCCATTCTGCCCACCTGAATCGAAAGAAATAGAGTCCATAATTAAATTCGGTTTCAAGGTTTTTAAGCCTTGCACTCTGCTACGAGCCTCTTCGCCTCGTTCAAGCCCTCCAGCCCGCGCTCTCGCGACTTCGCCTCTACGCTCACCCGCACGAGAGGCTGCGTGTTCGAACGGCGGATTAAAAGGGTATAATCTTCGAAAGCCGCTTTCACCCCGTCCATTGTTTCCACGCTCCCCGCCGTTTCCCTTACAGCCTCGGCCAGCCTGCCGAAGTCCACAGACGCGCCGGAAATGTTTTCGCTCAAGAAAACGTTTTTGAACTGCCTGGCGAAATCGTTCAAAACTCCAGGCTTCGCCTGCGAAAGCATTGCAGCGAAGTAAATTCCGTCGGAATAAGGCATGTGCTTGAAGACCGAATAATGGCCTGCTTTTTCGGCTGCGAAATCTGCGCCGGCTTCCTCGGCTTTCTTCAAAACGAAAACGTCGCCAACTGGCGAATACTCGGTTTTGAAGCCGCTGTCCTGCAGGAAAACAAACACTTCGTGCTGGACATCGAGGGTCAAAACAATCTTGCTTCCTTTCGCTAGGAAATTGACCGCAAAAAAAGCTGCTGCAGCTCCAGAATCAACTATTTTTCCCGAGTCAACTACCGCACAGCGGTCAGCGTCCCCGTCGAAAGCAAAGCCCAGCGAAGGCACCTTGCGCGTTTCGTCCGCCAAAACGCTCAACGCGCCGGGCGTGGGTTCGGGCGAATGCCTTACGAAAAGCGGGTCCGGCTGGGAAAAAATCGTTTTCGGAAAAATGCCCGCAATAGAGCAGGCCGCTCCTCCAGCCAAGTCAAAAACCGCGTTCCCGAATTCCGGAAGCGCGGCGCAATACGAGCCCAAAAGCTCCGCGTCCGGCTTGGGTGAATGCGCGGCGCCGTTCGCGCCCGCTCTTTTTTCCGGAACACCATCGAACTCTTTTTTCAACTGCGAAAGCTCTTCCGCGTAAAAACAACGCCTTTGCTTTAGAGGCTTCAGCCCGCTGTATTCAGGCGGGTTGTGCGATGCGGTCAGGGAAGCGCCCAAAGACTGCGAGTTGAACGCTACGGCCGGAGTGGGCGCGTGGCCTAGGAAAACTTCCTCGCCGCCGAAGCCGTCCAGCAGTGCAGACGCAAGCAAATCGTTATTGCGCCGGTAATCCATTCCAACCACCAGGGTTTTGGAAAACTTTTCCAGCGCCTTGCCCAAAACGAAAAAACTTTCGGCAGTGATTTCCTTTCCGAAAATGCCGCGGACGTCGTAAGTCCTAAACATCGTCATCGCTCTTCACCACCGAACCGTCTGGCACGTTTTCCTTCACGAAAACGCGCGGGTAGATTTTGCAATCGCTTCCAACCATTTTGCCGCAGGTTATTGAAACGTTAATCCCGATTTTAGTTCCGCTGCCAATCACGCAGCCGAGCTTTTGCTTTCCGGACGAAACCATTTTCCCCTTTACTTCCGCGAAAACGGTTTTATCGTCGAAACGCAAATTCGCGGTTATGGCTCCAGCACCGAGATTAACGTCTTCGCAAATGACGCTGTCCCCGACGTAATTAAAGTGCGGAGCGTTGGACGTGCTCATGAGAATGGAGTTTTTCAGTTCGCTCGAGCCCACGTGGCAGTTGTCTTCAACCACGGTACCCTTCCGCAAAAAGCAGTTTGGGCCGACGATGCTGTTCTCTCCAATGAAAACCGGCCCTTCGATGCGCGCCGGCGCGCGAATCACACTGCCCTTGCCCAAATGCAGCACTCCCTTGACGACCACTCCCGCTTCTATCGAGCCTTCGCGCTTGTCTTCGAGCAGGTTGGCGCAAGCGAACTCGCTCGCGTCCAAGTAATTCCAATAGTAGCCGACGTCGTTCCAATACCCCGGAAATTCGATGACCCGGACCTTGTTTTTTTCCGCGAAAGCTGCCAACGCGTCCGTAAACTCCAGTTCTCCCCGCTCAGAAGGCGCTAGAGAATGCAAAAGGGAGAAAAACTGCGCTGGAAGGAAAGCCAAATTCGTGTTTGCAACGCCGGGCTCTTGCGCCCCTGCCTTTTCGATGATTTCGCGGAGAAAGCCGTTTTCCGAAACGATTTCTCCAAAAGAACTCTTGTCCTCCACGCGCTTTCCAACCAAAAACCAATCGCCTTCCTTCAAGCCCGAAAACAACGAAGGAAAAGAACGCGGGTCGAAAAAGTTGTCTCCGTTCAAAACCACGAAACTCCCTTGCACTTCGCCTTCAGCCTGGAGCAACGCGTGCGCCGTTCCCTTTTGCTCCTGCTGGCGCACGAAAACCAGCTTGTCCTTAAAGCGCGTTTTCAAAAAATGCGTTTCCACCGCATCCCCCTTGAACCCGACTATCACCACGATTTTCCTGGCGAAAGGATAGACGCTCTCTACTATCCACTCTAGCAAAGGCTTCTTGAGAATGCGCACCATGGTTTTGGGAATGTGGTTTGTTATGGGCCAAAGCCGCTCCCCACGCCCCGCCGCCAAAATAACAAAATCGGTTTTTTCCATGGCTCATCAACGCACCGTAACGCTCTTCGCCAGGTTCCTCGGCTTGTCCGGATTCCTGCCCCGCTCCACCGCAGAATAGTAAGCCAAAAGCTGCAGAGGAATGGTTTCTATTATCGGGTAGAAAAGCGGGTTTTCAACTTTGGGGAGCTTAATCCACAAGTCGTAATTCTCGCTGTTCTCCACGCCTACTCCTATTATCTTCGCTCCGCGCGCTTTCGCTTCCATCCCGTTGTTCGAAGCGTGCGTGAAAGACTCGTCCGGAGGATTGAGCAAAATCACAGGAGTGCCTTTTTCAACAAGAGCAAGAGTCCCGTGCTTCAATTCTCCAGCCGGCATGCCCTCGGCGTGAATGTAAGAAATTTCCTTGAGCTTCAAAGCCCCTTCCAAGGCGATGGGATAGCTCGCCCCGCGCCCCAAAAAGTAAACGTGGTCCTTGAACTTGAATTCCTTCGCAAGCTCTTTCAGCTTATCCTTGTTCCATTCTATTCCCTGCTCTATGAAAACGCCCAGCTGTTCGAAGTCAACCTTCTCGCCCTTAGCTGCGAAAGCAAGCAGGCAGAAAACCCCCAGCTGGTTGAGAAAACTCTTGGATGCCGCAACGCCAACTTCAGGCCCGCAGTTCAAGTAGAGAGTTTTTTCGCTTACCCTATCAACGGTCGAACCGACCACGTTTACTATGGAAAAAACCCTCGCGCCCTTTTCCTTCGCAGCGCGCACACAATCCAAGACATCAGCAGTCTCTCCGCTCTGAGAAACTGCAATAACTAGAGAATCTTTCGACAGGCCTTCCGAATCCAAAGAGAATTCCGACGCCAAAACCGCTTTCAAATCCTTGCCTGCCAGCTTTTTGAACCACGCCCTTCCCACCAACGAAGCGTGGAACGACGTGCCAGAAGCCACGACAAAAACATCCCTAGCGTCGAGCACGCCCTTGGCAAAATCCTTCAAAACCGCCTCGTCCTGAAAAGCCGATTGCTTGAAAACAAAAGGCTCCTCCATTATTTCCTTGAGCATGAAATGTTCGAACTCGCCCTTTTGAGCCTGCGAAGCGCTCCACTTGATTTCGCTTATTTCCTTCATAATCTGCCTTCCGCTCTTGAAGTCGAAAAACTTCATTTCGAAACCGCCGTCGGCCTTCAGACAAACTGCTTCCCCATCGTTCAAAAACACAGCTTTCTTCGTGTAATCCAAAAACGGCAGGCAATCGCTCGCCAAGAAAAACTCGTTCTCCCCGACGCCCACTATCAAGGGGCTTTCGTTGCGGGCCGCCGCAAGCTCGCGCGGGTTCGCAGAGCTCAATGCCAAAAACGCGAACGAGCCTTTCAGCACCACACACGCGCCCAAAACAGCCTTCTCGAAAGGCAACCCGCCCTTCATGCCTTCCTCAATCAAATGCGGAATCACTTCCGAATCCGTCTGCGAAGCGAAAGAATGCCCTTTCGCCTTCAAGTCCTCCCGCAATTCCTTATAATTTTCTATAATTCCGTTGTGCACTGTAGCAACAAGCGAACCGCATGAAACGTGAGGGTGCGCGTTCGGCTGCGTCACTCCCCCATGCGTCGCCCACCGCGTGTGCGCTATCCCCGCATGCCCTTCCAACGAATCGAACTTCAAGCTGGAATTGATTTCGTCAACCTTTCCAGTGTCTTTGACTATCCGCACCGCCGGTCCTCCCTCTATGACCGCAACGCCGGCAGAATCGTAGCCCCTATACTCTAGAGCCTTGAGACCCGAATGCAGTATTTTCCCTACTGGCCTGAAGCCCAAATACCCTATGATTCCACACATGAAACAAAACCTCTAAACGATTTTTGAAAAACGAGCCGCTTTTCAGCGCAAAAGCGGCAAAACGCTCTTTCTTCACAGAGGGGTTACGTGAACCAACAACTATCGCCGCGCCCTTATTTAAGCACCGTTCAACAAAAAACCATAAATTCGCGATAGAAACAATATCTTTTTAAAGAAATTCATTCGAATATTATCAAAACAGTCATATAATCAATCCCATCAACCCCCCGGTGTTTGGAATGCAGGCGAAGCTGGTCTACGAAGAAAAAGCGTTGGATGCGAGGATAATCGCGGAAAAAAACCTGAAAATCTTTTCATCCGACCGCCTGCGCATCCTCGAAGCCCTTGCAGAAAAGCCCAAGTATCCGGCCGAGGTTGCCAAAGAGCTGAAGATACACATCCAAACCGCATACTACCACTTCAACCTGCTGGAAAAGGCGGGAATAATCTCTCGCGGGGCTACAGAGGAAAAGCGCGGCGCGCTGGCCAAAAAATTCGTTTTCGATGCCGACGCGCTGGCGATAATAGTGCGAGACCGCTGGAAGCCTTTTTCCGGAAAAAGGAAAAAGCCGCCCAACTACTTCGAGCCGTTCGTGAAAGACGGGTTTCTCAACGCGAAAATAATCGTGGGAAGCCCAGACCCGCACGGCCCCCACCGCGCGCGCGGAAGCGAATTGTGCGCCATGGAACTGAGCGCGCTGCTAGGCTCGTACGCCTCGTTCGAATACCCTCTTTATTACCTGGATACCGAAGCGAGGGAAAACACGCTGAAACAAAACTTGTTTTTGCTGGGCGGGCCGAAGGTGAACACGGTTTTGGAGAAAGCTAACAAACACATGCCCATCCGCTTCGACCCCGATTTCGGGGTAGTCTCGAAAATATCCGGGCGCTCTTACCCTGAAAGCGTGGGCGTGATAGAAAGCTTTGAAAGCCCTTTCGCAGAAAATAAGAAAGTGTTCGCAATTGCCGGCAGCGACCACAACGCCACGCGCGTGGGAATATTGGCGTTGCTGAAGAAAAGGAAGGAGCTGGAGAAAGGCAACGACTTCGATGCCGGTGTTTTCGCGAAAATCGCGCAGGGCTTCGACGAAGACGGGGACGGAATCGTTGATGAAGTGGAATTGCTGGAGTAAGGGAGTGAAAAAAATGAACGGCACCAACGCAAACGGAATCCTGATAAAAAACGGGCTTGTCATCGACCCTGTTTCAAAAATGCAGGAAACGCGCAACATCAAAATCAAGAACGGAAAAATCGTTGCGGACTCGCTAGGAGTAGCAAAGGAATTCGACGCCGGAGGATTCATAGTAATGCCCGGCTGGATTGATTTGCACACGCACACGCGCGACCCAGGATTTACGCACAAGGAAGACCTGGCGAGCGCGAGCAAATCCGCAATCGCGGGCGGTTACGCCAGCATAGTTGCAATGCCCAACACCAAGCCAGCCATAGACAACCCGTCGGCAGTCGACTACGTGCTGCAAAAGGCGAAAAACCTTGAGGCCAACGTTTTCTGCTCCGCTGCGATAACCATCGGCCAGACTGGCGAAGAGCTCGTCGACTTCATGGCTTTGAAAAACGCAGGCGCGGTCTACTTTACGGACGACGGGAACCCAGTGCAGGACGCGAAAGTAATGCGCAGCGCGCTCGAGGAGGCGAAAAAGGCAGGCGTGCTTTTGGCACAGCATTGCGAAGACAAGAATTCGGTTAAAGGATGCGCGTGCATGGGAGAGGGGGCTGCGGCAAAACTCGGGTTCAAGGGCTTTCCTCGCGAGGCTGAATTGAATTGCGTTGAACGCGATTTGCAGATGGTTGAAGATTTGGGTGCTAGAGAGCATTTTCTGCACATGAGCTTGAAGGAAAGCGTTGACGCGATAGCAAAAGCAAAAGCGAGAGGGCTGAAAGTGACTGCAGAAGCCACGCCTCATCACTTCGCATTGACAGAAGAAGCATTGCTTGAGCGGGGAGCGAACGCGAAAATGAACCCGCCCTTGCGCGGAGACAAGGACGTAAAGGCGGTGCTTGAGGGGTTGAAGAAAGGGGTTTTCGACGTCATCGGAACAGATCACGCGCCTCACACAGCCGAAGAAAAAACTGCAGGGTGGGAAAAGGCGCCGAACGGAATCGTCGGGCTGGAAACTGCAGTTGCGCTATGCGTCACTCACTTGATTGAAACTAAAACGCTTTCGTGGATCCAGCTTGCGGAAAAAACTTCCTTCAATCCGGCGAAGCTTATCGGATGCGAGACGAAAGGCTCGCTCAAGCCAGGATTCGATGCGGACGTCACGATAATCGACCCTGAATTGGAATGGACTGTCGACGCTAGCAAATTCAAGTCGAAGTCTAAAAACACTCCTTGGGACGGCGTCACGCTCAAGGGAAAGGCTGTCGCCGTAGTCGCGAAAGGAATTTTATACGAACTGCAGTAAGTTGGTTGGAATGAAAGAAATCGAGAAAATACTTTTGCAGTACAAGCCTTTGATCAACAAGGCTATCGCGAAAAGCATTCCCCGCGAGTTCAAAGGAAAGGAGCTCGAACGGATTGCCGGAAAGCCCGCTTACGCCTACGACGAGCACTCGCTCACGAAATCCATAGCCACGCCCATCTGGGATTTGCTCGACCGCGGGGGAAAACGGCTTCGTCCGGCGCTCACGCTTTTGGTAATTGAAGCTTTCGGGAGAAACCCTCGCGAATACCTGGACTTCGCCGCGATTTCCGAGTTAGTTCACAACGGCACGCTCATGGTCGACGACATCGAAGACAATTCCGACTTCCGCAGGGGAAAGCAGTGCATCCACAAGACTTACGGCAACGACATTGCAATAAACGCTGGCAACGCCATGTACTTTTTGCCCCTGAAGATAATCATGCAATCGCGATTGCCTGAAAAAACCAAAAACGCGCT
>DATDSY010000102.1:0-7496 GCA_035291125.1 Candidatus Norongarragalinales archaeon | reverse complement strand
GACCCCAAGCCCCTGCTCTTGTCCAGCATTCTCGCCAAGAAAAAAGCCGAGGGAGCGAAATACGTTTTGATAGACTTGCCCGTCGGAAGAGGGGCTAAACTGGGGGACATTAAAGCTGCGAAAGAGTTGGGCAAAGACTTTTCATACATCGGCTCACTGCTGGGAATGGAAATAGAAAGCACGGTCACAGACGGAAGCGGTCCGCTCATAGAAACAATCGGCCCCACGCTCGAAGCAAGAACCGTTCTTGAAACGCTTTACAACCAGCACAACCATTCAATGCTCGAAAAAGCTTGTTCAATGAGCGGAATCCTCTTGAGCATGGTGAAAAACGTTTCCAAGGAAGAAGGCTACAAAATCGCGAAACAGCAAGTGCTTTCAGGAAAAGCGCTGGCGAAATTCAAGGAAATAATCGAAGCTCAAGGCGGAAATCCAGACGTACGTCCTGAAGACTTGAAGCCAGGAAAGTACGAGCGGATAGTCAAGTCTGAAGAGGAAGGGCGGGTCGAGCATATAGACAACCGCGCGATTTCAAGAGTGTGCCGCGCGTTGGGAGCGCCGAAAGACAAGAAGGCGGGAATGATTTTCATGGTCTCGAAAGGCGAGCACGTTGAGAAAGGGGACGTGCTTTTCGAAATGCATTCTGAAAGCAAGGACAAAATCGACTTTGCGCTCGAGCAACTCGAGACAGTGAAAATAATCGAGCTCGACCGCGTGATAATCGACGTGGTTTAAAGAAAAATCAAACGATTAACTCAAACGCGACTACCGGCACTTGCACCTGCATTTTCTCCAAAAACGAAGGGTGCACTTCCCCCGCAAAACCGATTTCCTTGCCCAACGCCCACAGCGAAACGCACCTTCCGGAAATAAACTCCCGCTTTTCCGCTTTCTTGAACGAAACGCTCTCGCCGCCGGCCTTCGCAGCTCCAAGCGCAAGCGAAGCTATTTCGCTCAAGTTCGCCTGCGCGCTTGCCGAAACGCACGCCAAACGCTTTTGCGAGACCGTGCGCATGTGATGCTTCGCGTCTTTCACCACGACTTCTCCGATTTCGAAAACCTTTTGCGGGTAAGGCTCGTGAGTGTTTTTCGAAAGCGTTTCGAACAACGAAGGCAAGAGCGTAGAGCGTATCGCATTGTAATCGCTGGAAACCGGGTTTCTGATGCGAACGACCTCGCCTGAAGCGTGTTTCGATGCCGACGTCAAAACGTACGTCCATTGCTCCACGAAGCCCGCGCCTGCCATCAAGTCGCGCAAATGCTCCTCGTTCATCGTTTCTCCGCTCAACCGCCCGATTGTGAAAACGCTCGGCGCTTTCGGTTCGAACTTGTTATAGCCGTAACCTATCGCTATTTCCTCTACCAAGTCAATCCAATGCAGAAAATCAGTGCGGTAGCGGGGAACCAGCACCTCGATTTTCTTTCCGCCCGCGCTGGCGTCCAGCCTCTGCTTCCGCAGGCAGTCGGCTATTTCCTTTGCACTCAAATCCAGCCCCACGAGCTTGCCGGCTTTTTCCGCGTCCAAAGACATTTTTTCCGGGGTAGTTTCCGGAGTGCGCCTTCCGCCGGTGTTTATGGAATAAACCCGAGCGCCGTCATCCGCAAAATCCTGGCACAATATGTTGAGAGCCGCATTGCACGCCTCCCAATCGGTTCCCGTAACATCAAGCAGCAGTTTCGTGGTGCTGGTGGATACTGCCGTTTTGGCGGAGTTGATTATCGGCGGGAACGATATTATGTCGCCGTAATCGTCGAAAATGACAGGATAGCTGGAAAAGCCTTCGAGCGTAAACCCGTATTCCAAGCCCTTCTCGTGCTCGCGCATCACTTGCGCGACCGTCATTTTCTGAGTCTTGCTGAGAGGCACGAACTGCACCGGCGAGTTGGACGGAATGGCTTTGTAGACTAGAGGAAACTTTATTTGGGAAGCGTCGTGGACTCCTATGGCGACCTTCCTCCTCCTGCGCCCGTGCGTGAGGGTGAGTTTTTCCTGCGTTTGAATCAGCTCTTCAAACGAGTTTTCGTCAAGCTTCACCCGTTCTACCAAAGCGCAGGCGATGAACGGCCTTATTTTCTCGACGCTCTTGTCAACGCTTACGGAGTACGGGCTCTCCTGCAAAAGCATTTTCGGCATTCCTTTTTCTATTCCAAGGAAACCGCGCACCGCTCTCGCTACTCCCTGCGGGGAAAGCAGGTCGGGTCGGTCCGCGCGGATTTCCAGCGTGAGCCGCCCGTTTTCTTCAGCTTCAACGCCCGCCTTGACTTGCGGCAAAGCGTCGCGCACCTTTTCCTCGCTAGCGCCGATGCGCTTTACCAGCGCCTTCCTGTCGACTACGATGTTTACCATTTCACTTTTCCCTCAACAAAAACTCGCGGTATTTACCTCGCCCATACTCATCGTCAGAGCTCCATTGGACATGAGAACCGTAAGGGGAAATAGCAGGCGTTCCACCGAGCGATTCAACTAAATGTCTGCCCCAAGCGTCATTCCTAATGTCGTAAGTACTTACAGACATCGCGCCTTTGCGCCGCGCGTGCTCTATTGCTTCCGCAGTAAGCGTACTGCCCACGCCAAAATCTTTGAGTGAAGTTCCAAAATCGGGCTCCCGGTGCTCGAAGTAGCCCAAATAAAACATTTTGTTTTCATCTACTTCTAAAGGACGGGCTGCAATGCATTCTTCCTTGTGCAAAGCGATAAATGCGGTCAAACCTTTCCTCAATGCCCCCTTTCCTTGCAGCCGCACTATTTTCAGGGGGAGGGATTTGAAGGTAGAACCTTCCTTCACCTGCAGTTTATTCAGGTTCCACTCTCTTGAATTGAAGCCAGCGCCGTTTATAGCGCCTAATTCACGCTCAGTCAAACCGGTCATTTTCTCAACAACCCCAAATCTTGCGTGAACAAATCGCGAATGTCTTTGGTGCCGAGCTTTATCATCGCCAGGCGGTCGATTCCCAAGCCCCACGCCAAAACCGGAACGTCCACTCCGAGCGCGGCAAGCATTTCCGGCCTGAACATTCCCGCTCCCCCGACTTCAGCCCACCCTTTGCCCGGAATTTTCGCGTGCATTTCCACGCTAGGCTCGGTGAACGGAAAGTAATCCGGAAGAAAACGCACGTCCTTAGCGCCGAAAACTTCCAAGGCGAATTCCTTCAAATATCCTAAGAGTTCTCTAAAGCTCATGCTCTCATCCATCACTATGCCTTCGCACTGGTTGAATTCGATAAAGTGCTTCCAGTCTATTTCATCGGGCCTGAACACTCGCCCTATGCAGAAAATCCTTTGCGGCGGCTTGATGCCTTTCGCCAGGCTGCGGGCGGAAACGGGCGTGGTGTGCGAACGCAAAACCAACCGCGCTGACACTTCGGCATCCCACTTGTAACGCCAGCCTTTGCTTCCGTCCAGCCCTTTCTCGTGCGCCTTGCGCACGCGCTCCAAAAGCTTTTTGTCCAAAATCTCGCCGCTAGCCGGGTCTTCCACCTGGAAGACGTCATGAATCTCGCGCGCCGGATGGTCTTGCGCCATGAACAGCGCGTCCATGTTCCAAAACTCCATTTCCACTAGCGGCCCGTGCTCTTCAACGAAACCCATTCCCGCCAGCTTTTGCTTTATCTCCAAAAGCAGCTGCTTGTAAGCGTGTTTTTTTCCCAGCGCCAAAGGCAAGGAAAAAAGCGAGTTGACGTCATACGGAACGAACTTCTTTCCCTCCCACTGGCGCGTTTTCAGCATTTGCGGCGAAAGCTGGGCTATCACGTCCCCCCGGTCTTCCTTCAGCGCTTCAGCGCCAGAAGGCGTGGCTTGAACGAAAACTTTTTTCGAAACGCTCCGCACTACAAGCGTCCTTTTCTCGAGTTCGGAAAGCGTTTTCTTTTCCGCTTCGGAAAGCTTCGACTCTGCAACGCCCTCCCCTATTTTTTCCAAAAGCAAGTCGTGCTGCGTCTGCTCGAGAGAAAGCAAAACCAGCTTTCCTTGCGCTATTTCCACGAGCCTCAAGGCCTTGGCCCACTGCAGCGCAATGCCGAATTCTTCCGGCGAAAGCCCGCCTTCCACCAGCGTTTTCGACGCAAGGCTCTCTTTCAACTCGTGTATCCCGGCGGTTTTCGTTTTCTCCAAAGCCCTCGCCAGCCTTTGTTCCGGCAGGGTGCGCGCGAGCATCTCCAAGCCTTCCTGCGTCAAAGCGTATTCCAAAGAAGCGTGCACTTCGCTCGAAACGAAACCCTTCTCGCGAAGGCTCTCCACCGCGCTCATAACAGACGAATGCGGAACCCCGCACAATCTAGCTAATTCGCCCGCTTCCCGCTTTTCCTGCGCTTTCGACAGCACGCTTTTCTCCAAGTCCTTAAGCATTTTTTTCCACTCAACCGCTTTTCTTGAATACCGCGAAGCCTATCAAGCGGCCGACGCGCACGCTCTGGTCGACCAAAAACTTTTCGTCCCCTTCCACTATCACGCGGGTTTCGTCAAAACTGACGCAATTGCACCCGCCTATTCGCACCACCACGCTCGCGCCTTTGCAGTCGGTTCCGAAGCAAATGTTCTCCCCTCCCTCAACAATCGCATAGGCGGTAACGTTCAAATTCTGCAGCGCCAAACCCCGCGCTATTTCCGAAGACATTATCGCCACGAAAGAATTTTTGGAAGAGTTGCCTTCGAAAAGGCGCTGTTCTATGCGCACGAATTTTTCCGGAATCCTTTTCTGGATGTCTCCCAACGGGTCTTTCGACTTCACCAGCAGCGAATTTTCAATCATCGTGTCTCCGGACGCGTTTTTGCTTAAAAGGAACAGGAAAACGCCCGCGGCTATCGCTAGAAAAACGATTGCCAGCACTGCGATTTCTTTTTGCTCCATCCAAACCACGCGCACCAGAACGACAGAAAGGAAGAGGGCGTTCAAATAAATAATTCCATGCCTTCCTTGGCCAGGACGCTTTCCGCGAAGACGGCTTTAGCATCCCGCAAAACCACGCTTCGGTCTTCGTAGCGGTTGCTGATGTGTGAAAGCAAAAGCCGTCGCACCCGTGCCTTGAGCGCAGTCTCTGCAGCCTCGTGCGAAGTAGAATGGAATTTTTCCTTCGCCGCAGCTGCTTCGGAAGACGCGAAGCAAGAGTCGTGCACGAGCAAGTCTGCGTTCTCGGCGTTCTTCACTATCGCCGGGCAGGGCATCGAGTCGCCGGTGAAAACGATTTTCCTTCCAGGCTTTTCCTTCGCAACGCCCTCCAGTTTCACCGTCTTTCCGTCCACGGTAATTTTCTTTTTCGCAAGCAAGTCGGAAAACAGCTTTCCCTGAATGCCCGCGGCTTTCGCCTTCCTCTCGTCGAAATTCCATTTTGAAGGCTCTTGCACTGCAAAGCCTATTGCGGGGCAGTTGTGCTTCACTGGGAATGCTTTGACGGAAAACAAAGGCGTTTTGAAGAAAACTCCCGAAGAAACGTCTTTTATTGCGACTGGGAAGGTAGGGTGCAAGTGCGGCATCGAAAATATTTTCGACAGGAATTCCTTCGTTCCGCTTGGCCCGAAAATCTTCAATTCATCCTTCCGCCCCATCAGCCCCATGCTCTGCGTCAAGCCGAACAAGCCCAGGAAATGGTCGGCGTGCAAGTGGGAAAGGAAAATGGCGTTTATTCCGAAACCCACTCCGTACTTGAGCAGCTGGACTTGCGCAGCCTCTGGGCAGTCGAACAAAAACACGCCCCCGTATTTGAACGCAAAACCCGCCGGCAGCGTATCCCTGGTAGGCAGGGACCCGCCGCTTCCCAAAACGACCAAACGCATCATTTCTTCCACTCAACCAGGCAGCTTAATTAAACTACATTAATTTAAAGTCTTGAAAGTTTAAATTACACTATATCCGGAAAAGGCTTATTTTACGGTAGGCAGCTATGTCAAAACTCAAGGCTTCCATCAAAGTCAAAGACACGTCGCAAGTGAAAGTCCCGCAGAAGACCGTGGACCGCGTCATCGGCCAAGAACGCGCAGTAGCGATAATAAAGAAAGCCGCGAGGCAAAAACGCAATGTCCTGCTTATAGGCACGCCTGGAACAGGCAAAAGCATGCTCGCGCAGGCGATGAGCGAACTGGTGCCCGCTGCAGACCTGAAAGACGTCCTAGTGTATCCAGGAGACGAAGACGCCAATGTGCCGAGAGTGCGCGCGGTGAAGGCAGGAGAAGGTAGGAAAATCATCGAGCAGGAAAGGCTGAAAATGCCGTCTAACAACTTCAACCTCATCATAATCGCCGTCTTATTCCTATCATCATTCTTCCTCCTCTCATTCGGAAGGCAACAGTGGGGAGACGTTATTACTGCAGCTCTTCTCATCGGCCTGTTCATGGTAAGCGGCATTGTAGCCATAGGAATGCAGCTTGGGAGAAGCAAGCTTTTCGGAGAAATGGTCGGGCCGAAACTGCTGATAGACAATACGGGGAAAAAGAACGCTCCGTTCGTCGAGGCGACTGGAGCGCGCGCAGGCTCTCTGCTCGGAGACGTGAAGCACGACCCCCTGCAATCCGGTGGCTTGGGAACTCCCGCACACTTGCGCGTCGACGCAGGCTTCATCCACAAGGCCAACGGGGGAGTTTTGTTCATAGACGAAGTTTCCTCGCTTTCGCAGCGCGGCCAGCAGGAATTGCTCACTGCAATGCAGGAAAAGAAATACCCAATAACAGGCCAAAGCGAACTCTCTTCCGGAGCGCAAGTGCGCACCGAACCCGTGCCCTGCGACTTCATGCTTGCCGCAGCAGGCAACTACCGCGACCTGCAGAAAATGCATCCGGCAATACGCTCGCGCATCCGCGGTTACGGCTATGAAGTTTACATGGAAGAGTCCATCGAAGACACCGCCGAAAATGAAAACAAACTCATCCAATTCATAGCGCAGGAAATAACGAAAGACGGCAAAATCCCTCACTTTGATGCGTCTGCAATCGAGGAAATCATCCAGGAAGCGCGAAAGCGCAGCGGACGGAAAAACAAGCTGACCTTGAAGCTGAGGGAACTCGGCGGATTGATCCGCGCTGCCGGGGACGTCGCGCTGGAGGAAAACGCGCCTTTCGCCTCTGCAAAACACGTCTTGAAAGCCAAAGGCATAGCGCAAACGCTAGAACAGCAGATGGCAAAGCAAGCGATAGAAATGCGCAAGGAATACCGCGTTTTTACGACGACAGGCGCGCAAGTCGGAAAGGTTAACGGCCTTGCAGTAATGGGCGACAGCGGGGTCGTGCTCCCGATCGTCGCCGAAGTCGCGCCCGCCAGCTCGCGCGAAGAAGGAAAAACCATTGCAACCGGAAAGCTCGGGGACATTGCCAAGGAAGCGGTGGAAAACGTTTCCGCAATAATCAAGAGGCATACCGGCAAAGACACGTCGTCTTTCGACATTCACATCCAGTTTCTGCAGACGTACGAAGGCGTTGAAGGCGACAGCGCAAGCGTGAGCGTAGCAACCGCCGTCATTTCTGCACTGGAAGAAGCGCCGGTAAGGCAAGACGTAGCGCTGACGGGCTC
>DATDSY010000101.1:0-5868 GCA_035291125.1 Candidatus Norongarragalinales archaeon | reverse complement strand
CTCCAACGCTTTTTCTTTCTAGTTGAGTTCTTTCTTTTAGCAAAAGAAAGAAGTCACTTGAGGCTGTCGCGTTTGACCAGGCTTCGCTACCCCTGCTTTAATAAAAAATCTTGTGGAAACAATTTAATAACCGTTAACGTTGTCCGGGTTCTGGTTGAATGGAATACAAAATTTTGCTGGGCTTGATTGCGGCAGGCGTGGGCATAGCCGCCTACGCGTTCTACTTTCGCGGCATTCTCGCTGGAAAAACAAAGCCCCACGTGTTCACTTGGCTAATTTGGAGTCTGATAATGTCAATAGTTTTCGCCGCCCAAGTGCAGAAAGGCGCGGGGCCGGGCGCGTGGGTGACGGGCGTAACCGCCTTGTGCACTTTCCTTGTTGCCGCAATCGCGTTCAAAAGCGGGTATAAAGACGTTCGGCTTCTCGACTGGTTTTGCCTTGCCGGCGCGCTTTTGGGGCTGGGCTTGTGGATTACGACTAACGACCCGCTGTCGGCCGTGGTGACCGTCACTTTAGTCGACGCAATAGCTTTCCTCCCCACTTTCAGGAAAGCTTACGGCAAGCCTTTCGAAGAAAACGCCACTGCCTTCGCCTTGAACAGCCTCAAATTCGTTTTCGGCCTGGCTGCGCTTGAATCTTACGCGCTTGCAACGTGGCTTTACCCCGCCTCGCTCGTATTGACGAACGGCGCTTTTGCGCTAATGCTTGTTCTCCGAAGGCGAGCCAGGCGGTAAGTCCTGCCACGCGCCCACGTCACCCGCCCTCTTTTTTTCGTTCAAGCATTTTCGCTTCCGCCAACCTTTTTTAAGAAAGTTTCCTTTAATTGTTGTCAAGGTGGGTTTTAGTTGAAAATATTGGTTACGGGCGCTACTGGACACGTGGGAAAGCATTTGGTTCCCGCTTTGCTTGAAGAAGGGCATAGCGTGCGCGTTGCGGTATTGAACGCCGAGGAAGCGAGAGAGGCGTTCAACGACGCGCCTTTGGAAATAATGCAGCTGGATTTCGAACGCGCTGAACAGCCTGCTTTCGACACTATTGCAAAGGGAGTGGATGCGGTAGTGCACCTCGCGGCAATAGGCGTAACCGACCCGTCAATCGCGCGTGAAAAGATTTTCGCCGTCAACGTTAAAGCGACGGAAAAACTGCTGAAGGCGTGCGGGAAAAACGCCGGCTTCAAGCGTTTTGTTTTCATTTCCTCGTCGGCCTTGCACCACAATCCCAAGAAAATTCCGATTGAAGAGGAAGACGAGCCTTCGCCCGGTAACGCGTATGGAGAGAGCAAGCTTGCGGCGGAAAATGCGGTGCGCGAGAGCGGAGTGCATTTCGTCATACTGCGGCCAGTTGTGATTTACGGCTTGGGCTTCGAACCGTCGTTCGCGCCAATAGTAAAAGCCATACAAAAGCAAAAGCTGCCTGTGATAGGCGAAGGCAACGCGCGTTTTGCCGTGGTGCACGTAGACGATTTGGTGAACGCGATTTTGCTTTCGCTCGAAAAGAAAGAGGCTGTCGGAGAGGCGTTTAACGTAAGCGGAGAAGCGCTGACGCAAAAGCAGTGGCTTGAAGCGATTGCGGACGAGCTTGGCGTCGAACCGCCGAAAAAAAGCATTCCAGTATGGCTGGCTGAAGCGATAGCGTTGTTTTACGAACTTAAGAGCAAAGTTTTCGGCAAGGGGAAAAGCGCGATTTCGAGGGAAAGCGTTCGCCGGCTGACGGCCGACCGGGTTTTCTCGACGAAAAAAGCGGAAAAGCTTTTGGGCTGGAAGCCAAAAGTGGACTACCGAGACGGGCTGAACGAGATAATATCCTCGATTTTGGCTAAACCGTAGGCGGTGGCGTTTCAACCTTTCGCCTGATTAAACCGAAAAATCATTTAAGAAAGCCGAGCTGGTTGTTTCATGCCTCAATCTGAAGACGACAAGATAATGCTAGATTCGAGCTCTTTCAAAGCCTTGGCCAGCGAAACGCGCGTTTTGATTCTCAAGGAGTTGGACAAGAAACGCTGTACTGCGAGCGAAATCGCGAAAAGCCTGGGCATAAGCGTGCAAGCCGCTTCGGAACACTTGGAAAACCTTCGCGTAGCGGGTTTGGTGGAACGGG
Organism: Candidatus Norongarragalinales archaeon; assembly: GCA_035291125.1. Classification (GTDB taxonomy): domain Archaea; phylum Micrarchaeota; class Micrarchaeia; order Norongarragalinales; family Norongarragalinaceae; genus UBA10210. The sequence continues at coordinate 3,771 of DATDSY010000101.1, read as the reverse complement.
CGGACGAAGGCAGGAAATGGATTTACTTCGACCTGACGGAAAAAGGCAAAGCCGTCCTGCATCCGGACAAGTCGAAGCGCTTATGGGTTTTGCTCAGCCTGTTCGTCTTGATTCTCGCCGGCGCAGGATTCATGCTTTTCAACCAGCCCCAGCAATTGCTTGCATCGCCTTCAACCCAGCCGTTTTTCGCGCAAGACCAGTTGCGGGCGCAAGGAGGGGCCGAAGAATTCACTCAAACGTCGAAAACAATGCAACAGGCGGATTCAGTAGTGAGCACGCAAGCACAGCTTCCAGCGCCTCAGGCAAACTCCACCGTGTCCAATTCCACCGGCGGATAGAACCATTTTATTTCCCTCCGCGCTTTCTCTTTTCATGAAGCGAATTGCAATCCTAGGGGGGAGTTTCAACCCCCCTCACTACGGGCATTTGACCGTCGCGAAAGGGGTTTTGGAACGCCTGGCGTGCGACGAAGTTTGGCTTTTGCCTTGCTTCAAGCAAGCCGAAGGCAAGCCCCTCGCAAATGCAAAACACCGGCTTGCAATGGTGCGGCTCGCTTGCCAGGCGCTCTCGCCAGGCTTGCGCAATAAAATCAAGGCCAAGGATTTTGAAGTCAGGTTTTTGCGCCGCAAGAATTATACTGCAGACACGGTGAGCTTCCTTCAAAAACGCTTTCCTTCCACGCGTTTTACCTGGGTTTTCGGGTCTGAACTGGTCGAAGATTTCCCCCGTTGGTCGAAATGGCGAGAGCTGCGCGAGCTATTGCCGCTCGTAATCTATCCTCGGCCGGGTTTCAAGAGGCCCTCCAAAAAATTTATCGAGTCGCTCGGCGCGCAAATCGTTTTTCTCCCTCATTCGGTGCGCAAGTCCCGCGTTTCTTCCACTAAAGCCAGGGCTTTCGCTTTAACGGCCGACAAGCACTTGCGGCTGCTCGTTCCGCAAAGCGTTTTCGATTACATTCGCAAGCACAAGCTCTACGGTTGGAAGTGAAAGAAGGAAATGAAGTTTTGCGTTGGCGAGCCTGCTGCAGTCGTGGGAAGAAACCTCGTTATTTCAGATTCTCACGTGGGCATGGAATTAGAGCTGCAGGCGAAGGGAATCGAAGTTTCGAATTACGAGCGAGAGGCAAAGCGTTTGAACTCCCTTCTAAAGCAGTTTCGGTGCAACCGAATCGTCGTGCTGGGGGATTTCAAGCACGATTTTTACGGCTTCAAAAACAAGGAGTTTTGGGTTTTAAAGAAATTCCTGCGCCTGCTGGACTGCAAGGACATTACCGTAATAAAGGGAAACCACGATTCGCAGTTAGAAGAGTTTCCGGACGTAACGGTTGTAGATGCGAAAGGCATGCTGCTTGAAGCGGAGGGAAAGAAATACGGGCTGTTTCACGGCCACGCTTTCCCCTCGCTGGAAATAACCTCGAAAGCCGACGTTTTTCTGTTCGGCAATCTGCATCCGCTGGTGGAAATCGATGAAGGCGACAAGTTTGCGTACACCGCGCCCGTGTGGGTCGTCGGAAAGACGAACGCAAACAAAAAAATTGGGCTGGTTAAAGGCAAGAAGTGGGTTTTGTTCCCCGCTTTCGGCTCTCTTGCCGGCGGGGTTGCGGTAAACAAGAACAAGAATTTTGGGCCGTTCTTGAAAAAGGAGAACGTCGATTTGCAAAACGCCGGGCTTTACACGCTGCAAGGGCAGAATCTCGGGCTGCTCAAAAGCTTTTGACCGCGCGGCTTCAGCCAAGGAATTTTCTGATCCACGCGGCTTTCTCGATTTCCTCGGTGATTTTTCCGGTGTTGTTTTTAGAAAAGTCGGACATTATCTGCGAGCTCGCGTGCAAGTGCTCTTCGTCTATTTCAAACTCGAAGTTTTCCAAAACCCCTGCAATCTTGCCTTTCAGCGAAGGAAAGTGCTCCAGCGTTCCGGCGTTGAAAAAGCGCGCCGCGTCTGCAACGTCCTGCCTGAAGCTTTTGTACGCTCCGTCTAGATACTCGAAATCTTTCGGTTTCAAAGCGCTGAGCCCAAGCAGTTCGGGCGGAATGCCTATGGAATAGAGCGAAGCGCAGAACGAAATAGCCCTGGGAAGGGAAATGCCAGTGACGCTTCGAGAGTAGCCGAAAAGCCCTATGTGCAAATGCCGTTTCCTGCGTTTCGGCACGAACGCCGAAATCTTGTTTATGAACGGCGCGAGCTCTTGAACCTGGCTGGCGTATTCCGCAGAAACCCTGCTTATTATGCCGCCTGATTTTTCCTCGTCAACAGGCAACGGTTTTCCCCGTTTCGTTTCAAGCAGAAAGTCGATGCCTTTCCTCACTTCTTCCGGCGGGTAGTCGTACTTGAACGCCGATTGCACCGTGAAAGTCTGGATGCTCGGATACTCGCGCGTGAAAATGCCTGTGGTTGAAGGCTTGAAATTTCCCCGGAACGGTGCAGAGCCCGTGCCGATTATCGGCAGCAATTCCACCGATTCCTTCTCTTCGAGAATTGCAAGCTTTTGCAAAGCATTTTTCACCAGCAGCACCGCGGGCAGCGAGCCGTAGTTCAACGCCGGGTCGCTTCTGGCGAGGAAAACCCTCTGGCGCTCTATGTTCTTGCCCTTCAAGAAACCGCCTACTATAAAGTCGATGCGCTCCATCGACTCTTGGTTTTCAACCAGAGGAATTACGTTGATTTCCTGGGGGTTGAAGCCGCCCACCCACTCCGAGACGGAAACGTCTCCTTCCGCAATGCTCTTCGACCCTTTTCCGACCACGAAATTCTTGTAGTAAGACCAAACTCGGTTGACTTGCGCCGGGTCGGTGGTCATCGGAATGATTACTTCAAATACGGGCGCAGTTCCGTCGTCCAAGCGCGGGCCGTAAAAAGTTTTTGCCGAGTCGAAGCTGCGGGGAATCGACTCCAAGGCTTCCAAAAGGATTTTTCCCTCGTTTTTCTCTACGTCGGGGTTGGGAACTCGCAGGGTCAGGAAAACGTCTTTGCCCAAAACCTTTTCCGAAAAAAACCTCGGGTATTCCGACAAGAGCTTTCTGACGACGAAATTGTCAACGTCCTTGCCTTCGCTGTCCCACATTTGCTCTTCGCAATTCAAGTGTGAATAGACGAAGTAAGCTTCCTTGACTTCGGCCTCCCCTTCTATCACGCTGGAGTTGCTGAAGAACGGCGTGGAAACGTTGTCCGGATGCTGGGTGCTCATGCACCTCGGAACCTTTCGTTTTGCCACCTTAGCCGCACCCTAGTTTTCGATAATTTCAAAAGTCTTTAATATCCGCAGTATCAAATAACTAAAGCTCATTTTTATTGCTTGTTGAATGGGGTGTTATCATGGGTCATCGCGGTCGGGAGAGGATGGTACGGTGCGAAAAGTGCGGGCGCGAAGTTCGCAGGGACAAGGCCGTCTTTATCGAAAAACCGGTTCTTACGAACCCCCTCGAACGCAAGGACGTTTATTCCGAAACTTACACTCGAGTTTTGACTCGCGAAGTTTCCTACTGCATTTCGTGCGGAAAGCACGGCAGGATTTTCGAAAAGAAAAAGAAACAGCTCGCCAGGCAGAAAGAGCGCGAGAAGTTCGGGCGCTTTTCCGACAACCGCGGCCCGATGTACCCGCGCAAGCGAGAGTACGGCTATTCCCAGCCAAACAAGCCTGCATCAGAAACGCAGGTTCAAACGCAAGAACCGGCGGGTACGGCTCAAAAGCAAACCGCTGAGGAAAAGCCTTCCGACGAAACTGCTGGAACGCAGTAAAAAGGGTTTAATTTCCTTTCACACCTTCTTTTTTCT
>DATDSY010000100.1:0-4672 GCA_035291125.1 Candidatus Norongarragalinales archaeon | reverse complement strand
CTGCAGACGCGTAGAGTGCGGCGTTGCGCGCTTCGCCATAACCCTCCCCGAAGGCAACGCAGCCCGTTTTCTGCAGCTGCGTTTGCTCCAAGTGGATTTTCTTTTTCGCCTTTGCATTTTCAATCGTGCGCTTGTTTGCGGCGTGCGTTTCCTTGGTGTCTACCACTACGAGGGTCTCGCGCTCGAACTGGGTTTTGAAGGCGTCGAGCGCGGAGGCTAGGTTTTTCGGCTTGTTTGAGACGAAACAGACTGCAACCACAAAATCACTTTGCTATTGTTTGGATTGCGAGTTTCAAATTAATAGGGGTTTCTTTTTTGAAACTTCCTTTCGCCATTTGCAGGCGCGCCTTGCTAGCTTTTAAAGAAAAATCGTTTGATATTATGCACCTGCCGCAGGCGCGTTAGCAGCATCGCATGCGCCATTAGGCTGAGGCTGTCAGGCTTTGCCATATTTCAGGCAAAGCGTATTCATGGTATTCTGCATGAAAATTCCCAACCCCTTCGGTTTTTTGTTTAAGCGCGGCTCCCGCGCAGCGCCGACGGTTGAAGACTTCAGGAGGGAGTTTCGCGAGAAGGCGTCGGACTTGCGTTCGGACTTGACGGACTTGAACGTGGGGGACAAGTCCCGCGAATTTTTCTCGCTCGTCCACTCTTCGTTCTCACGGCTTTTGGGCCTTTCGTCGTCGGCGACTTACTCTGAATTGAAGAAGATGGTTAAGAGCTCTCCTTCGCTAGAGGACAAGTACCAGAAGGAGCTTGCAGTGTTTTTGGATGAAGTTGCGCATTTGGAGTACGATTTTCCTGATTTCGTGAAGGACTACGAGGTGGAGATAGCGCAGGAGAAGGACATGGCGCTGAAGTACCTCAACTACCTGAAGAAAAAGTCGGACATTTTTACGCGCAGGAAGCTTGTCGAATTGGATAAAATCATCCTTTCGGACGAGCCGGTTTCCGCGAAACGGATTTTGGAGAACTATTTGTCCCGTTTCGAAGAGCTTCTGGAATCCTTCAAGTAAATGCCTTGCCACAAGCCTCGGGAAAACCAAGGTTTTCCCTGGCGCTTGTTCCGCCTCGCCCTTTCCTTTTACTCCACTGGCACTTCCCTCTGCCGCCAAAGAAAAACTGTTTCTCATCAAAGGAAGAGAAGTAGAGAGGAGATGCGCGCAAAGCGAAAGCTTTGCGGCACGTTGCAGAAGCCCTGCTTCTGCACACGAACCTTGGTTTCTCCTTCTATGGGATTATTCTATAGCGCGTGCTTGAGAGAGACCAGTCTATGAAGACCAGGAGGAATGCTATTGCCATGAGCGGGAGCGCGAGTTCGAGCGGCTGTTTGATGCGTGATGCTTCGATGGCCAGGTCTTGAAACGCTTTTTCGAGTTCGGCTTCGTCGTTCGCCTCGAACGCCCGCCCTTTCGTTTCGTTGGCTATCACGCGCAGCGTGTGCATGTCCGCGCCTCCGGAGCTTGCGTTGGCGTTTCCGCCAGCGATTCCTATCGCGAGTATTTCGGTGGAGGTTTGAGCTGCATAGCGGGCGGCGTCGTCAGGCCTCACGCCAGTATTGCTTTTCCCGTCGGTCAAGATTATTATGGCTTTAGGCCGGTCTGAGTTGAGGAGCGCGTTTGTTCCAGCCAATATCGCGTCGCCCAGCGCAGTTCCTCCGAAGCGGGTGGCTTTTATTGCGTTGAGAGATTCGACCGCTTCGGCTTTGTTGGAGCCTGACGGGTCATTGAGGAGGATCGCGGTCGAAGAGAAATATACCACGCCCACGCGCGTTCCTTCTGGCAGTTTCAAGACGTAATCCTTGGCTTGTTCCAGCGTGGCGTTCAGGCGGGTGGGCTTGAAGTCCTGCGCGGCCATGCTGCTTGACGCGTCCACCGCGATTATGAGGTCATAAGTGCTGGCGGGGATTTCGGTCAAGAGCGTCGCGCCTGCGGCCGCGAGAATGAACGCTGCGAGGATTACGAGGCGCATTGCCAGAAGCAAATAGTTTTTGGGCACTGGCTCGCCGCCGGTGATGCGGCGCATGGCTTTGTAGTTGGCGAATAGCAGCGCTTTGCGCTCGACGTGCCTCAGGCTGTAAAAGTGTATTATTACGAGCACCGGCAGCAGTGCGAGAAACCACAGGAACGCCGGCCTTGTGAAGAGTATTTCGACCATGTTTTTGTTTCAACCGCCTTTTTTGATTCTCCTGAAAAACCCGATTATGGGTTTGGTGAAGTCGTCTTTGGTGCTCAGCTGCAGAAACCGCACTCCGCTTTTCGTGAGCGTCTGCTTTATTTCGTTCAGTTCGCTTTCCGCTTCTCGTTTGTAACGTTCGCGAATTCTGTCAGCGTCTATCACCATCGTTTCTCCGGAAAGCGGGTCTTGCATGGTGACCTGCCCTACGCCAGCCGGGATATCGTTGTCAAGCGGATCGCGCACTATGAACGCGAAAAGCTGGTGTTTTTTGGCTGCAGTGCGCACGGCTTTGCGCCATTTCCTGTCGTGCGTGATGAAGTCGGATACGAGTATAAGAATCCTGTTGCGCGGAAGAGCGTTCGAGGTTCTTCCAATGATTTCGCCGAAAGCCGATTCGCCCCCGTAGTTTTTCTCGTTTACGAGCGCATGGAGCAAGAGTTCAAGCTGCTTGAGCCCGAGCATGGGCCTTATGAATCGCTTGATTTTGTCGGACGCGAGGCACATTCCCACCGCGTCTCCGCTTTCCAGCGCTCCTGCCGCCACTGCAGCGGTGAGTTCCGCGGCGTATTCGTGCTTGAGCTTTTCCTGCGAGCCGAAGAGCATGGTGTTTGAGCAGTCGACTACGAACATTATCGTGAGGTTTCTTTCCTCGACGTATTCCCGCACGAGGAGCTTTCCTCCCTTGAGCGAGTGGAGCCAGTCTATTTGGCTCGCGTCGTCGGCAGGCGTGTATTGGCGGAAGTCCGCGAATTCGATGCCCCTGCCTTTGAAGACGCTGGGATAGTCTCCCATGAATTTTGTCGCGACGTTGTACTTCGTTGCCACGTGCAAATGTTTTATTTTCTTGGTTAGGCTCAAGTGCACTTCCTTCAGCTGACGCACTTGCTCTCTGTTCAAGCTACGGGCACCTTCGAAAGGATTTCCTTCACGATTTGGTCTTGCGTTATTTCTTCAGCCTGGCCTTCGTAATTGAGTATTATCCTATGCCGCAATACGTCGGGCGCTATGTCGCGGATGTGCTCTGGAGTAGCGAACGTGTTGCCGCTCATGAGCGCCTGGGCTTTGCCTGCGATGTACATGCCTATTGAAGCTCGCGGGCTGGCTCCTTCGTCGATGTACTTTCCGCTTTCAACCCCGTATTTTTCAGGGTGGCGCGTTGCATCGACTATGCGCACGATGTATTCTTCGACTTGCGCGCTGACGTACACCTGCTGGGAAAGCTTTTGCATTTCGGTGATGTCTTTCGGCCTAAGCACTTGCTTGATGTTGAAGTATTCGAGTGAGTGGACCGTGATGTTTTTCTTGAGGATGAGTTTCTCTTCTTCCATCGAGGGGTGGCCCATGACCAGCTTGAACAAAAACCTGTCCAGCTGGGCTGCGGGAAGGTCGTAAACCCCGAGTGATTCGATGGTGTTTTGGGTTGCGAGCACGAGAAACGGGTCTGGAAGCCCGAACGTTTCGTCGCCTATAGTGACTTTGCGTTCTTGCATGGCTTCAAGCAGCGAGCTCTGGACTTTTGGCGGCGCGCGGTTGATTTCGTCGGCGAGAACGAAGTTGGTGAACACCGGGCCTTTGATTGTGGTGAATCCTTTCTTGGGGTCGTACGTTTTGATGCCCGTAATGTCGCTGGGAAGCATGTCGGGGGTGAATTGGATTCTCTTGAAGTTTTCTCCGGAAGCTTGGGCGAGGGAAATCATCAAAAGCGTTTTCGCTATTCCTGGCACTCCTTCGATGAGCACGTGGCCGTTGCACAAAAGAGCGCGGATGAGCGTGTCCATCGCCTCGTCCTGCCCGACCACGACTTTCTTGATCTCGTTTTTCGTGTGCGTGATAGTTTCCTTGCACGCGCGGATTTTCATCGCGTCTATCTGGCCGCTTGCTTGAACTGCCATTTTCCAACCACCCTCCCGCCGTTTACTCTGCGGGTTTTATTTCATCCTTTCCTGCCTGCCCTTGTTTAGCGCCTGGCGTTCCAATTTCATCTTCGCCTTCGAGTTGCTTGGCGATTTCGTCTTCCCTCCTTTTTGGAGTGACGAGTTTTTTGAGCAGGACGAGCGTGAGCGCGATTACGGCGCCGACTGCGCCTATTACTGCCGAATTAGCCCAATCGCCTTGCAGCAGGCGTCCTGCGAACAATCCGGTCAGCGGCCCGGCTTCCTTGCCGGCCAGCGCCAACGCCTGTTTGCATCCTGCAATCGCGTCGTTCGCCAGCTTGAGTGCGATTGCAGCGTCCCCGTCCTCAAGCGCTTTCTCTGCCTGGTCTAAAGTGTCTGCGAATTCCCTGCACTCCTGGTTTTGCAGCGTGAGCGAACGCCCGAATTCTATTTGCTTTTGCGCCTCGAGCTTTTCCGACTTGAGGAATTTCACTACGGATACAGGCACGCTGACCACTTCGCTGTAATCTCCTGCGGTAGCGCTGAGGGCGATTGAATACTCGCCGAACGGCGCGTCGTTCGAAGAGGCGGTCAGCGTAACAGATGTGGATTGGCCCGGC
>DATDSY010000099.1:0-2002 GCA_035291125.1 Candidatus Norongarragalinales archaeon | reverse complement strand
GGGGCTGCCGGCCACTCAGAAGCAGACGCAAAAAAAGTTTTTTGGCAGCACCAGATTCCCGAGGAAATCATGCGCGAAAGAATGCCCGGGGCTGATGCTTACGTACAGGTGTTGAGAGACTATCCTGCAGGAACGAACATTGAACTGGTGATAGTTCCAAAGGGAGGAAAAACGAGGGCAGAAGACCCGCAGCATTCCCTGCAGTACGCTGTTTCAACAGGGGCTATTACTGCCAGGAAAATAAAAGAACCGGAAGGATTGGGCTTACTGGAAAGTCAGCTGGGAAGCTTGTTTGGAGAGAAAAGGCGGATAGGCATCCAAACCCAAAAACTAGATGAAAATAACGCGATTGCACGGGCGTTCAAAGATTTCGTGCACCTTGCAGTGCCAAACTTCAGGATTAAAAGCGACAATTACGCGCAAAACAGGGAGCAGTGGCACGAATTGCTCTCGCCGTTTGAAGGAAAAATCAGGGGGTTCAAAACCCACCAGACTATCAAACTCGTAAGATGAGGAAAACGCACATGACTGAAAAGGAAAAGCACGACATGTTCTGGGCCGACCAAATCGCCCGCGAAGCTAAAGCATACAACGGAAAGCATGTCGTGGGAGATGCTAAAACCCCCAGCGGGCGCATTCACGTCGGCTCGCTGCGCGGGCTCGTAATCCACGACATCATCCAAAAGGCGGTCGTTGACAGCGGGCAAAAAAGTGAATACGTCTATCGTTTCGACGACTTCGACCCGATGGACGGCTTTCCGCCCGACTTGCCCGAATCGTACCGCAAGCACATGGGCGAACCGCTGTGCAATATTCCCTCTCCGGAAAAAGGGTTCGATTCTCTCGCGCAATACTACGCTTTGGAGTTCAAAGGGGTTTTTGAAAAGCTGGGTTGCAGCCCGCGGATAGTTTGGGCCTCGCAATCGTACCGCTCGGGAAAAATGAACAGCCTCGTGCGCACCGCGCTCGAAAACGCGGAGAAAATCCGGGAGATCAACGTGCGAGTAAGCGGGGCAAAAAAAGCCGAAGGCTGGCTGCCAATAAACGTGGTGTGCGAAAAGTGCGGGAAAATCGGGACAACGCAAGTCGCAGATTTCGACGGAAAAACAGTGCGTTACGTTTGCGTCGGGGCGAAATACGCGGAAGGCTGCAAGCACGAGGCTCGCGTAAGCCCGTTCGACGGCAACTCGAAACTAACGTGGAAGGCGGAGTGGGCTGCACAGTTCAAGCTTTACGAAGTCACGATTGAAGGCGCGGGGAAAGACCATTACGCTGCAGGCGGCGCGCGAGAGGTTTCAAGCCAAATCGTCGAGCAAGTTTTCAATTATCCCGCGCCCTACAATTTCCCGTACGAATTCTTTCTCCTCGGGGGAAAGAAAATGTCCACGTCCAAAGGCATTGGCGTGAGCGCCAAAGGCATAAGCGACTCGATGCCCTCCGAACTCTTGCGATTTTTGTTCACGCGCTACAAGCCGCGCACTGCGATAGACTTCAATCCCGACGGCGAAACAATTCCGCGATTGTACGACGATTGGGACAAGTTTTCGCGCATTTACTTCGGGCGCGAGGAAAACCGCGACCCTGACGTGCCGAGGATTTTCGCCTTGAGCCAACTGCACGGCAAACCGCACGGCCATTTCCACCCGCAATTCTCTTTCATCGCGTTTTTAGTGCAAGTGCCGAGCGTGGACGTGGAAAAGGCTATTGAGAAATACAAGGGCTCGCCTTTGACGCATGAAGAGAAGGAAGAACTGGAGGCGAGAACGGAATACGCGAGGCTTTGGCTTGAAAAGTTTGCGGACGAGAGCGCGAAAATAACGGTTGCAAAGCACGCTGATTGGAAGGGCGTGGGAGAAAGCGCCAAGAAAGCGCTGGCGGAGTTTGCAGGAGCGCTCGGATTGAGCGAGAGCGAGCAGGCGGAGAAAATCAAGGCGATTTGTTTGGCGCAGGGCATTTCGGTCCAGGAGTTTTACAAAGCCGCGTACACTATTTTCATCGACCG
>DATDSY010000098.1:0-26165 GCA_035291125.1 Candidatus Norongarragalinales archaeon | reverse complement strand
CAAGTCCGAACGCAAGTCCGACGCCTTCTCGCGAAACTCCCTCCTGAAGTCTTCAACCGTCGGCGCTGCGCGGGAGCCGCGCTTAAACAAAAAACCGAAGGGGTTGGGAATTTTCATGCAGAATACCATGAATGCGCTTTGCCTAAAATATGGCAAAGCCTGACAGCCTCAGCCTAATGGCGCATGCGATGCTGCTAACGCGCCTGCGGCAGGGGCATAATATCAAACGATTTTTCTTTAAAAGCTAGCAAGGGCGCGCCTGCAACGGGCGAAATGGAGTTTCAAAAAGGAAACCCCTATTAATTTGAAACTCGCAATCCAAACGATAGCAAAGTGATTTTGTGGTTGCAGTCTGTTTCGTCTCAAACAAGCCGAAAAACCTAGCCTCCGCGCTTGACGCCTTCAAAACCCAGTTCGAGCGCGAGACTCTCGTCGTTATAGACACTAAGGAAACGCACGCCGCAAACAAGCGTACGGTTGAAAAGGCGAAGGCGAAAAAGAAAATCCACTTGGAACAAACGCAGCTGCAGAAGACGGGCTGCGTTGCCTTCGGGGAGGGTTATGGCGAAGCGCGCAATGCCGCACTCTACGCGTCTGCAGTGCTGAACGAAGACTGCATTTTTTTCGACGACGACACTACGCCTGAAAACGAGTGCGTAGAGCTGTTCAAAGACTTTTTCGCGTGCGGAAAGAAAATCGTGGCTGGAAAATACCTGGGGCACAACGAGCACGACGCGCAAAGCCTCTTCATCGAACTGTGCTCGGTGCTGAAGGAATACGCAGACGGCATCCTGCCGAAAGACAACGCATCGGCATCTTCTTCGTCAATCATCAACGGAATCGGAAGGAAGAGCACTAGCATCGACCTGAAGAAAGGGCTCGTAAGCGGGTGCATGGGCATTAATTCGGAAACGGCCCGCGATTACTGCTTCATACCATCATCGTATCACTCGGAAATCCCGGTTTACGAACTGCTCTCGCAACACTATGTCGGAAGGAACGCGGTTTACAACAGCTATTCTTCAGACGAGCCGCCTATCGTATTCCACAGCCTCTCTGAAAAAACGCAGGGCCTCCTTTCCCAAGCCCTAGTTCTGGAGGGAAAAGGAATGGTCGTGGCGTCGTGCATAAGCGAACTGCTATCAGGAGGTAGGGAAGCTATAATCGACAAGGAAGCGCTCGAACTTTCTTCGCAGAAAGCCGAGGAATACTGGAAAAAAACGTGCTTCAACTACGTGCACGACAAAAACACTTACTCCGACTTGCTTGGCGCCGCGCAAGAGCTCGGCATAATGGACGAGTTCGACGAGTTTTACGAACTCTCGCCCAAAAACTTCGTCCCTCCAGCAAAAGAAACGAGCGAAACGATTGCGACGTTCTTCCAAGCCCAGGAACAATGGGAGAAAACCGTGGCGAAAGCGAAAGGAAAAATTACTTAGAAACTTTTGCAAGGCGATTACCGGAATCGCAATCTTTTTAAGCAACGCAAAATATTCTTCTTCTCCTTTCGGCGAGTGGGTTTCAAAAAGCCTGAAAGGGCAAAAAAGCAAATAATCTAGAGGTGGGTTTGCAACATGGCAATACTTCCAGTAGCTCCCGTTGAACGGATAATACGCAAGGCTGGCGCGGACCGGGTTTCACCCGACGCTGCCGCCGCATTGGCCGAAATCCTCGAAGACTCGGGAATCAAAATCTCCCAGAAGGCGGTACAATTCTCGAAACACGCCGGGCGCAAAACAGTAACTTCAGAAGACGTCAAGCTCGCGTCGCGATAGGCTCCCTGCGCAAAGCCTTTTCTTTTTCTTCCAACGCTATTTCTTCATGGCGACGCTCGTTTGCTTCGTTTCAAACAGCCCAGAAAACCTCGAGCTCTCGCTCTACCCGCACTCCGCCAATTTCTCCTCGGACACGCGCGTGCTGATACTCGACACGCGCTCCACTCACGAAAAAAACGCGGCCATCGCAAAAGAATTCAACGCAATCCACGTTTGCGAAGAAGATTTCAGGAATAACGTTAAAGACGAATTCAAGCCACTGTTCCAGGGCCGTTACGGCGGCAACCGCAACATTTGCTTGTACCACGCATTCAAGGAAAATGCAAATGCCGTTTTCTTTGATGACGACACTACCCCTTACGAAAACCCCATCGCGCAGTACGAAAAGCTTTTCTCGCAAGGAAAGAAAATTGTGGTCGGAAAATACCTGCGGCACGCCTCCGGCGCGCAGCAAATGATAAAAGAAACTGTCGAAACGGCTTGCTCTTACGCGGACAAGGAGATGGCGAAGGAAAAAGCGCAGGAAAAACTATCGGAATTATTTTCCGGAATACCCGCGGAAACAAACACCGTGCCGAAGGGGATGGGAATGGTCGGCGGCAACATGGGAATACACCTCGAAGCGTTGAAGCAATACTGCTTTTTCCCGACCGACTACCGAGTTGAAGACGGCACTTACGCCACGCTCGCCCACGAATTCGTGGGCGAAGAGCCTTACAACGCCGAAGACAACCCGGCGGTATACCACAACAAGCGCCCTCGGGAGAACGCGCTGTTGAAAAATCTGGAAAACGAATTGAGGGGAAACGTCATCGCTCTGTGCGTGAAAGACTCGCTCGAGGAAAACGAGTTGAGCATGGACTCGCTTGAAGACAAGATAACGCGCAATTCTTCCCTCGCATTCAAGGCGTTCAACCTCGACTACGCACAGTACAAACAGAGGCAGAAGGGAATTCTCGAAAAATCGCGGGAGCTCGGCTTTGAAATACAATTCGCGTTCCTGCTTTCCCTAGGAGAAAAAAGTTTTGCCCCGCCAGCCGAGGAAGTTCAGCGCAAGAAAGCGCTGTTCGAATACGCGCAGGAAAACTGGGGCAGGGCGTTGGAAGAAACGGTGTGAAGAAATGATTTTGGCTCTCGCTTTTTTGGCTGCCGCCGCGGCGTTGGGAGTCGCAATAGCGAAAAAATTCGATTCGCAAAACCAAGCCGCCTACGCAATTCCGCTCGCGGTCGTTTTCTCCACTTGGGTCGTTTTCGCTTTTTCGCTCGCGCTCGGATTGAACGGGCTCAGCGTCGGAATCGCCGCTGTGGCAATGCTTTTCGCAGCATACAAATTCAGGGGAAGGCAGAAAACAAAGCTTTTGGAAAAAGAACTATTGCTGCTGGCCGTCGCATCTGCCGTCTTCTTTCTCGCAATAAACTTCGCGATGTTCCATTACGACGCGCGGGGCGGGGTGGAAGGGTATTCGACCGACTTCGGCTTCCACAAGAGCATAATCTCTTCGCTCGCTAACGGCAACTTTCCCCCAGAACACCCGCTATTCTCCGGACGGCTGTTTTCTTACTATTATTTCATGCACTTGTTCACCGCCTCACTCGCCATCGGCGGGCTTTCGCTGCAAGCGGCAGTGGTAATTGCAAATAGCCTCGTAGGCGTGGCAGCAGTGCTGCTTTTGTTCATCCTTGCGAAAGCAGCTTTCCCGAAAGAATCCAAAAGCAAGCTTTTGCCTTACGCCGCAGTTGCGCTCGTTCTGCTGAACGGAAACCTTTCGTTCCTTGAAATGCTGCAGAACAATGCGCTCAACATCCAAAACTTAATACAGTACGCGGAATTCACCGACTTGAAGCAAACTGCGTTCCCCTTCCTCAACTTCCTCAGTGCACAGTTGCTCGTCACTCCGTACATCATCGGGTTCGCAGCACTCCTCATGGCCGCAAAAAAAATCCTTGACGGGGAATTCGAAAAAGCCGCAATAGTCGGGCTGCTGCCGCTGTTCAACTTTTTCGCGTTCCTCGCAGGAATAGCGCTGCTTGGCGCGCACGCGTGGTGGGAGAAAAAGGCGCGAAAGCCTTTTGCCATCGCACTCGCGCTAGCCATCCCCCAGATAGCGTATTATCTTGCAACGCGCGAAACGCCCAGTGCATTCCTCAGGCTAGGCTGGCTTTCGCCCTCGCAAGATTTGGTCTCTATAGCCTGGTTTTGGCTGCAGAACCTCGGGCTGTATATCGCAGTTGGCGCAATCGGCTATCATTACGCAAGCGATAAAATGAAGAGAATGCTCATCGCCACAGTTCCCCTTTTCATTATCGGAAACGTCTTCATTTTCGCCCCGTTCGCATGGGACAACGTGAAACTATTCCTGTTCTTCTTCGCGGTCCTCGCCATCCTTTCTGCGCTGGGGCTGGAAAAAATCTCCGAAAAGACCCACCCTGCATTGGCAATCGCAATTTTCATCGCCATGGTTTTAACTGGAGTTTTCAGCATCGCCACGGTCGCTGCCAATTCAAGCACCACAATTTATGATTCGTTCGACATGAATGCGTGCGCGTGGGTGGAAGAAAACACGCCTAAAAACGCTTTGTTCCTCACCGACGGGCAGCACACGTGCGTTTTCGCCATCGCCGGCCGCAAAGTGTTTCTCGGCGATTTGGAGTGGATGCAAACGCATGGCATCAATTACGCAAGACAACTGGAGGAAAACAACCGCATGCTCGCCGGCGGCTGTTCGCTAGTGAAAAAACGCGGCATCGATTATATTTACCTGGACGGCTACGGCGGGAGGCACGCTGAAGTGAATGAAACGTTTTTAAGAGAAAACGCTGAAATCGTTTACAGCCAAAGCGGCAGGACGGTATACAAGACTGCCTGCTGAAAAAAGGAACCCCGGAGTTTGAAAAACCCGGTTGAAAAAAATAGTTTTGCTTTTTCTCGCCGCCAACTACGCGCTAGCCGGAAGCACTGGGTTTCTGCACCCCACCGGCTTCGACGCCGGCGCGCAAAACAGGCACGGCACCACGCCCGCGAACGCCATAGACAGGGGCGTGGGCGATTGCGGAGGAGGAAGCTCGTTCTGGGCGTTCGTTTCAGCGCTTGGAGGCGGGGCGGATTTCTACTTCCAATTCAACAACTCCATCCGCACCACGCGCATTTCAATCCAGTCGTGCAGCACCGGCTTCAAAGACTTCGTGGCGAAAAAAGCGGACGGGAATTACGATACCGCGTACGGCTTGGGGAACGCCGGGCCGAATACTGGCGGAGGCGGAACGCTCCAAGGGAATTTCATCCAGCCTGACGGGCGGGTGGTGATAGGCGTACGCAACAGGAAGGCCGACGTTGAGCACCATTTGAACGACATCGCATTCGAAATAGAGTACGAGCCGCTCAACTCGCCTCCGTCAGCACCGCAAATCACCACTCCTCTTCCAAACCAGACGGCCGATTCTGGAGTGAACATAACTTGGACCGCGTCACAAGACCCGGACAACGACACGCTCTCCTACTTTTTGCAATATTCCTCTGACTCGGTTTCGTGGACCAATATCACAACCGCTGAGTGCTGCGAGCACGGGTGGAACGGCACTGGAGAATTGGTGGAAGGGACGGCGTTCGTGTCGGCCAAGGCGTTCGACGGAAGGCAGTACGGAGAAGCTAGCGTGGTGCTCATAAACATCAAGCACGCGTTCTACTCTTCTCCAGAGCAGCAAGACGCTTTCGCAGGCGAAGCGGTAGAATGGCGCGCTGGTGTTTCGGGAAGCGGCTTGAGAAACTGCGCTTACGCCCTGCCTGCCGATGCATCGCGCGCCGAAATACGCGATTCTGCAAACAACACAATCGAATTCCAAAACTACTCTAACACCATCCGGTGGGCGTGCAACCTCGCGGCAGGAAACCAAACAATCTATTACTACACCCAGGCAGTGGTGGTTTTGAACGAAACGCCGTGGGCGCAAAACCCAGAAACCCAAAGCACAGCACGAACACAATTTTTGTCCGGAATTGAAAAAGTCGCAAACCCTTCCTCGCACGATTACGAGAGAATACGCGCACTCGCCATATGCCCGCAAAACTTTTCGTGCGCGCCTTCCGAAATCGAAATTCCATTTCTGAGTTCGGGCGGTGAATTCAATTCCACCATCCTCGCGGAAGGCGACGGCATTTCAGAAACCGAATCAGAAGAACAAGACGAAAACGGCTACAACAAGACGATTCTCGCGGAAAACTCGTTGCCCGCACTGTACAACGTTTCTTTCGAAACCGCAATCCCCCAAAACCTGGTCGGAGTAACGGCATTTGCAGTTCACAACAACACACGCGAGGAAGTCGGTTCGCTTAACGCAAGCGGAGGCAAAGCTTCGTTCTCGCTTGCAATGCTGTGGGAAGGAACGACGGAAATAAAGATTTCCGGGGAGTTCGAACTGCAGCAGGTGAATTGCACTGGCGCAGAATGCGGAAACTGCGCAGGAAATTGCACTCAACAGGAAACGCAGGAAAACACACGGCCGTCAGCGACTCCCGCACCTTCGCCAGCGCCGGAAGCGGCAAACACGCCGGCGCCCACGCCGGCTCCTTCAATCGGACCTAACCAAGCGCTTTCGGAAGCGTTTCACGAAAGCCTTAATGAAAGCGCTTCACGAGCAACTCCCTCGCGAAAGCCGGGAAAAATTACTGCGCTCGCAACAGCCAAAGACGGCCGGCATTACGCCATTCCGACGGCATTGCTCTTGGTTTCTCTCGCAATCGCAGGGCATTACAAGTTTTTCCGCAAGCGCATTTCCATCTGCCGCAAAACATCCGAAAGCGGAAGGGTGGAGTTGAAGGTAAAAAGCTCTTTGCTACTAGAAAGCGCGAGGCTGACGCAGATGGTGCCTGAAAACTCTGCACACTCGTTTTCGCCTCAGCCGAAAATCAGGGAAACGGTTACGGGCGACTTGCTCGAATGGGATTTAGGGGAGATAAGCGGGAACGCGGTCGTGGAATTTGAATGCGGGGAAAAACTCAAGCCGGCAATCCTCGAGGCGAAAACGCAAGACGGCAAGACAATCATCGTTGCGGGATGAAAGCTTAAAATTCCTGCGCGCGAAACTATTACAATGGAAATCCTGCGTTTTCTGCTCGCCGCCGCGCTCGCTGCTCAAATGGCATGGGCCATTACAGGGCAAGTGGGCGCCTACGTCGTCGCGGCAAGCCCCTCGCCAACTGGCGCAAGCGGAGGGCTAACGCCCTCTCCAATCCCCTCGCCCACTGCATCGTCTGCAACGCCGGCGCCGGTCACCGGCCTCGCCGCAGCGGAAGAACTCAGCAAAACGATTTTCGATTGGCTTACAGGAATGGCGAGCGCAGTAGATTCAGCATTAAACTCCCTGCGCGGATTGAAAGTATTTTAAGAAAGGTTTCCGCTAAAAAATAAGGATCGCAAACCATGAAGACAAAAATTTTTGTTGCGCTGGTCATGCTCGCGCTTGCACTTACGCTTGCAGGATGCCTGACGCAGCAAGCGCCAGTGAAAAAAACCGCGACAGCGACGCCTACCCCCACGCCAACACCGTCTCCGGAAGCGTTGCCTTCGCCGACGAAAAAGCCTTCTCCCACGCCAACTCCAACGCCGTCGCCCGAAGCAAACCCTGAATGCACGATTACGGTAAACCCCAACGACGCTCAAGGGCCGTTCAAGGCCGGAGTTTCAGCGCGATTTTTCAACATCGACCCTGCCAACGCCACGATAAAATGCACTAATTCCGACACAGGAGTAAACGGGGAGAAGAAGGAAGGCTCGCAATTCTTCAGGACTTGCGACTATCCCAGCGTGCAAGTGCGCAAAATCGAAACTGCAAGCGCAAGCGCGCAAGGCGTTTCGTGCGAAACGCTCGTAGTGGTTGGAACGAACACTGAATACAAGAAATCCTGGAGCTTTAGCCCAGCAGACGAATCGTTCACCATGAACAAAAGCGTTTCAAACTCTACAACCCGGAATTACACTATTCAAAACTCAGGCACGCTAGAACTCAACACTTTCACATGCATGGCCGACAAGAGCTTCGTGACTATGGTGTGCCCTGAGAAAATAGCGCCCGGAGCAAGCGCTCCCGCCAACGCCACGTTCAGCATCTCTGCACAGCCTGACGGCGCTCAAAACGTTGTTTTGACTATAACGGAGAAAGACTTGCAGAAAACTATTACGGTCACGGTCAACATAGTCTCCTGAAAAAAAAGCGGAAAGCGAATGTTGGTTTTTTAAACTGAAGCTACTTAATCTAAACTCGTGGACAAACACATAGCAATCGCATTAACACTCGCCTTTTCATTTTTGCTAGCTGGATGCCTGCAGGAAAAGCAGTTGAACCAGCAGGCGCAATCCCCGACAACTGGCCTTGCCGTCTCAACAAGCACGCCCACAGCGACAGTTTCCACCACTCCAAGGCCTACTGCAACTGCAAGCGCCACGCCAACACCAAGTGCAACGCCCACGCCTTCACCGACAGTGGAACAAGGAGGCAGCTGCGTGATAACCACCCCGCAAAACCGCGATTCGTTCTCCAAAAGCTCGGCGCTGCAAGTGCTCGTGAGCTTCACAGACTTGCCGCTGTCGATTAAAACGGCGACGGTCAAATGCGATTTCGCCGAGACCGGAAATACAATGGACATAACCCGCTCTTCAAGCGGCGCAACTTACTTGACTAAATCTTGCTCCTATTCTACGGCAAGAAGCTACACTATATCCATCACCGCCGGTGGTGCAACGTGCGCAAGAACAGTCACGATGACAGACTGACGAGTTTAGCAAAAGCGTTTTTGCTGTTCGCCCTCGCAATCTACCTAGCTGGCTGCGTGTTCCAGGAAAAGCCCATAGAACAAAGGCAGGAACGCCCGCTGCCCACGCTGTCCCCCGGCCTTTCTGCTTCACCCAACGCCACCATTCAGGCGAACGCAACCAACGAAACCCAAAACGCCACTCCGGCTGCGAGCGCAACTGGAATGCAGGAACCCTCGCCGACCCCCGCGGCTAACGAGACTGAAAACAATTCTACAGCTTCACCGCCGCAAGGCGAGTGCACCGTTTTCGCCAACCCCAAAGACGCGCCAGGCCCATACAAAGCAATAGCATCAGCCAGGTTTTTCGAAGTGCAGCCTTCTGAAGTGAAAATAAAATGCACTGCGCAAGACGAACCGATTGTCGCTGAAAAACACGGGGAAATGTACATTGCAAGCTGCAGCTATTCTTTCGTGATTGAAAAAAAGGTGCACACCATAAGTGCTGAAGGAGAAGGCGTTTCCTGCGCCACGACAGTGGTCGTGGACATCAACAGCGAGTTCGAAAAAGGCTGGACTTTCAGCCCAGGAGACGAAGAATTCACTCTCGACCAGCGCATTTCGAATGTCACCGTGCGCAATTACACGATAGCCAACAGCGGTTCGCTCACGCTCACTGAAATAACATGCTCTACGGACCAGGGCTTCGTGACCATGAACTGCCCCACCACAATAAAGCCGTCCGAAAGCCTGCCGTTCACCGCCACCGTCGACGCCAGCGGGCTTCAGCCAGGAGAAAAGCAAATAGCGATCACCATCAAGGAAAAAAACCTTGAAAAAGCGTTTTACATCACGGCTACCCTCGTCGGCTAAAAAACTGCCTGAAATATATGGGTTGCAAAAAGTAAAGCCCTGAGCTTATCAATTTAAGCTCACACGATAAAAGAAATAAGGGTAAACCCATGGACGGAAACAAGCTCACAATCGCACTTCTAGCCTTAACGCTGGCATCAATCGCATTAGGAATCTGGATTCTGGAGGCTAAAACCGGCTTCAAGGCAACAGGCCTCATTTCCAACCCCACGGGCACCGTAAGCGCCGAAGTGTCCGGAGGGACGGACATTTTCCTGCAAGTAGCTACAGTCAACTTTGGAACGGTCCAAGTTGGAGCGTCTTACGACGGCGCTTCCGACGGCAACTACTCCAACGCCAGCCAATTCCTCCTCCGCAACGACGGAAGCGTTCGGGTGAACGTCACGGTCAGCGCAACAGCACTATGGACGTCCACGTCCGACAACAATTCCAACTACCAATTCAACTCCACCAACACCACGGGCAACACTTCCCTCCCGGACTTGTGCTCGGTCGCAGCCAACAACTGGGTAACCATGCCATTAAGCTCATCCACGTACGCCCTCTGCCTGCTCAACTTCAGCGACGCAAACGACTACGCCAAAATATCCATTTTCATTACAGTGCCGACCGGTGAATCTGCAGGCGCGAAAACCTCTACGGTAACGTTCACCGCCTCGCAGGGATAGTCCGCTCAAACCATTCCGACAACAGCGCAAACTCGTCGAGCGAAAGCTGCCTCGCCCGCCTTTCCTTGAAAGGCATGCTTTCGCACGAGGAAAGCAAAAGATTTTTGTCCAAGCCCAACGCCTTGCGCGAATGCAGCAAAGCCTTGCGTATGGACTGGTTTTTGTGCTGGAACAACGCCGAAACGAGCGCGTGGTTCAAGCTCCTCCGCCCCCGCGCGGGCTTGGCTTCCAGCAAAACCACTGCGGAATCCACGCTCGGAATTGGAACGAACGAAAAACGCGGGATTTCAAAAAGAAGCGCGATATTGCAGGCATTCTGCGCCGAGACGCTCAGCCGCGAATACTCCTTGCCGCCCGGTTTTGCAACCAGCCTCGCGGCAAACTCCTTCTGCAGGCAAACTACCGCCTTAGAAAAATTCGATTCTATTATCTTGAACAAAATTTTCGAGGAAAGGTGGTAAGGCAGGTTGCCGAAAATGGTTTTGAACCCCCCAAAGTCGAATTTCACGGCATCGACGAAATTCACCTCGACGTTCTTCAGGCCTGCTAGCCGCTTTTCCATCTTTGGCGCAAGAGAACGGTCTATCTCCAAAGCAACAACTCGGCCTTTCGCCCCGGCCTTTTTCGCCAACGCCGCGGTCAAAACGCCTTCGCCAGCGCCGATTTCCAAAACCGTTTTTCCTGAAATGGGGATGGCGGACGCTATCTGGTTAATCGCACTCCTATCAAAAAGGAAAACCTGGCTCAAGCTGCTGCGCACGCTTACCAACGCCGTTCGTCCCGGGGCATTTTCACGAAAAGATAATACTTTTCCTTGCCTTGGAGTTCCAGCATGATCCTCTGCACGAAAATCTCGAGCGGACTGCCCAAGTGGGCGACGCGAGCGTGAATGTCTTCGAAAGACTCGAACTTCTTCTTCTCGCGCTCGTCAAGAATGTTCTGCAAATGCTTTTTCCCAACCGAAGGCAAGTGTTCCAGCGCGTGCGAACGGATGTTTATGGAACCAGCCCGGTTGACGAATTCGACGAACTCCTTTTCCCGCGCCTGCACGACGCTGCGCACCACCGAATCCAGCTGGCGCTGCGCCGAAGTAGTCAAATTGCCGTAATCGATGCGGCCGCGGATGTGATCCACCTTTTCGCGCTGGTCGCGGCCGATGTAAATCCGCTCGCCGACGTCAATGACCAAGCCCGGCTTGGCCACGCACTCCAAAAGCGTGAAGAAAAGCTCCCCTACGCACTGCACCACGGGCTCTTGCTTCGCCTCGCCCGCCTTGCCGTGCGGCAGGAAATCTAGCACGATTGCAAAATCTTCCTTCTTGAACACCAGAAAACACCTTTGCTCTACCGGCCAAAACTCTTTAATATTTCTTCACGATCTTCAAAACATCCTTCACTTTATCTTCAGTAATCTCGCTCTTGTCCGCGGTCAGAACTACCTGCAGCAAATCCTCGCGCTTGGGAAGCAAATTGCAAACCAGCATAGCCTGCTTTTCGTTCAAACCCGCTTCCTTCAGCTCTTCAAAAAGCTTTCGCGCTTCCTTTGCGCTCAAGCCAGGGTTGAAAGACTGCAAATACGCCAAAGCGTTCTGCTGTTCATACCCGAGTTCTCCCGCCTTCTTCCGCTCCTCCAAAAGCTCCAGCGCTTCCGGGTAAAGCAAAACCTTTTCAGAAACAACTTTCATTTTCCAACACACCCTTTTTGCGAATGAAAAACTAAATCAGCTTCAAATGCACGTTTGCCACCGTGAGCATCTTCCGTTTGTTGCCGTCCATGAATTCTATCTCGAAGTTCGCCCTGCCCCGCTTGGCCTTAACCACGCCGATCTTGTGGTTGAAGCGCAATGCGTTCGGCCTCCCTCCCAAAAACGACGGGTTGAAAAAAATCCGCACTTTGGATCCCAAGCTGAAATTAGCCAAACTCTGGTTTACCGGCGTTTTGCGAGCCGAAACGTTTCGGCTGCTCTTCGAATAACCGCCATGCGACCTCTTCATGCAAAAAAACCTCCTTTATAAAAACAAACCCGCGAGTAAGGAAAAAGGCAACGCCATTTGCCCCCACTCGACTAAAAGCTTTTGAAAATCGGCAAATATAAGCTTTTTTAACCCCCTCGTGCAAAAAGCTTTTAAAAGGTTTTTAAACTCTCGGGTTTTTTCGAGCCTAGGAAAAAGGTGGTTGGTTTGGCGAAAAAGAGCGGCGGAAAACGCATAAAAATAGATGAAAGCTTTAAAGTCGAAAACATCGTTGCAAGCGCTAACCTCAAGGTAGAGTTGGACTTGTTCAACATCGCCATGGAAGTGGACAACGTCGAATACGAGCCGGAACAGTTTCCAGGCGCAATAATGCGCTTGAAGGACATAGGCACTACGCTTTTGCTTTTCAAGAACGGCAAGGTCATTTGCAGCGGCGCGAAGAGCGAAAAGCAAATCGCGAAAAGCATAAAGACCGCAGTCGGACTTTTGCGCAAGTTCATGAAAGTAAGGCCGGATACGCCATTATGAGCGAAGAAGCCATTTGGAAGGGTTTGACAAAAAGCTGCTAAACCCGCATTCCCAAAACGCTTTTAAACTTTCTAAAACAGATTATTTCGGTCAGCGGCCATCGGAGAGGTGGCACACCCAGTCCCATTCCGAACCTGGAAGTTAAGACCTCTTACGGCGTTGTTGGTACTGTCGAAAGACGGGAAGGCGCGCTGCTGCTGCCACTCAAACTTCTTTTTTCAATCCAACATCACCAAAGGACCGTTCCACGAATTCAGGCATGTTTTCGGACTGGTGAATCTTGAATTCACTCACCAGAGTTGAAACCAACTCGCGCAACAAGCCTTTCCCGTCGTCAGTCCTCGATTCCAAAACGAGCTTCAACGGCATTTCCTTGCGCCCATTCGCGGACAGCCTAAGCGGCTCTACGCCGACCTTAACCCAACGGTGGGCTTTGACGCGCTTCAGTTCCGCCACAACGCTTTTCCTCAGTTGGCGGACAAACGCGTTTTGCCGCTCGATCTCCGTAGGCTCGCGCTTTCCCCTAAAAATTCGCCTAAGCAGATTGGATTTTCGTTCCCCCATGAGAGGCAGTGGCGACGGAATCCCGAAGTGCATGGCCATATACACTTTCAACGGAGGCGGGTCCAAAATGAAAAAATGCTTTAAGCCCGATTCGTACAAGAGGGGTGCAAGCTGCGTCATGAAAAGAAATAGCGCCAAACTGGCTTTTCTTTTTTTGCTTGGCGGGGCGGAAAAAAGCTTTTAAGCGGAAATTCCGTTCAAATTTCAGTATGGACCCACTCACAGTAAACTTTTCTATCGGATTAGTGTTCACTTCGGCATCGGCTGGCGTCTGGTTTTTGCAGAAAGAGCGCGAGGAAATGGTGCACCGGTACGCTTCAACAGACGCGCGGCTCAACGAGGCGGAAAAAGTGTTTGCCCAGCTGAAAGCTGAAGAAAGGAACTTGAGGAAAAGGCAGGCCAAGCAAGCTTCCCTATCGCAGCTGGAAGACAAGATGCGCAAGGCGGAAAAAACTCTTGTCGCCGTAAAAGCAAGAGCGTGAAACACATATGGCAGAATTAGATTCGTTAACCGTTTTTCTAGCTGGATTGGCGCTGCTGGCAATAGTGCTTTTCGCCAGAACTCTCTATAACGTGCGGAAAGAGCATAGGCACTTGCACAAGAAAACGCAAGACAAGACTGCTTCGCTCGAATTCCAAGCGCAAAGCCTGAAAAGCGACTTCCGCGAGCTGCAGGAGTCCAACAACTCGAAAGTCGATTTGGACTACATGAACAAGCGCATCGACGCGCTCATCAATCTATTGCATTCCAAGTAGGCTTGCAAGACGATTCAATTCAACAGCCTGAAATCTATCGCTACCGTGAAAACCCGCGGAGCGTAAGGCAAAACCTTGCGTTTCGTCAAAACCCTGAATTTTCTCTTTTGTGAAACGCACGCTTTTTTTATCGCTTCAAGCGCGTTTTTGAATATCCCCTCGTTCTCTCCGCCGGTATCGTAGTAATGGATTACGCGCCCCTTGCGCGCTTTTGCTACGACAGCATCAAGAAACTCGTGCGCGAGAGTGGGCGAAGGCATCAAAATCCGGTCCGCCCAACCGCCGAACTTTTTCGCATAAGCTTTCGCGTCGCCACAGTACGCCTCGCTCTTTCCCTCGAGCTTATTCAAGCGAATGTTTTCCTTCGCCAAACGCACCGCAGCAGGATTCAACTCCACCCCGCGCGTGAAAACGCGCTTGCGTTTTGCAATCACGATGTCGAAAGGCGAAACCCCGGAAAACAGAACCAAAACCTTTTCCCCGTTCTTCACCATCGAAGCTATACGCAGGCGCTCGCTGCTCAACCGCGGCGAGAAATACACTTTCGCCAAATCAACGCGAAAAACGCATCCGCTTTCCTTATGCAAAGCAAGCGTCTTCTTTTCCCCCGCAAGCCACTCGTACTCTTTCAACCTGAATTTTCCCTCTCGGTTTCCAGCCTTCCGCAAAACAGTTTTAATGCGCTTGTTCGAAACCAAGAGCGTTTTGGCGATCTGCTTGCGTTTGGAAAGCGCCGAAGGCGAAATTTCCACAACCGCAATGTTTCCTACCAGGTCGTATGAAGACGCGGAGTAAGGCAAAAGTTTTTTCAGCGGCTTGGGCGTTTCAATCGAACTGAATTCCTTCTGCACGAAAGAATGCCTTACGCTTATGCGCACGCGCTTGAGCGCGGGAAAGAAAACGAAGCGCTCATCACGCAAAGCATTGAATCCCCTTGCGAAAACCCCTTTTTCCAGAAGCTCTCGCTTTGCTTTTTCAGCAAAACTCTTTTCCACCCTTAAAGCAAGCATACTAAAAACCTTAAAGCGCAATTAGAAAACATGGTCGACTTCATCCAAGAGTATTTCGTAAACCCGATTATATACCCGGACAAGTACCCGCCTTACAACGTTTACAACACTCTAGCTTATGCGGCGATAGCCATCGCTGCGGTTTACCTGCTCTACAGGCTGTTGAAAAGCAAGGGATTCGTTTTCGACGGGGCTTTCTTCAAAAGCATAATTCCGTTCGTCGTGTTCGGAAGCTTGATGCGCATAGGCGAAGACGGCGGCATACTCCCGCGCGTGGTGGAAATATCGGGAGTGCAAGTGTTTCCGTTCGTTACCCCCGGCATCTACATCGTCACGTTCCTGCTCTTGCTTTGGACTTGGTTTCTCGCAAAAAAAACATCCTCAAGCCACGCCGAGTTTTGCGAGAAAACGCTTTACGCAGGCCTCGCCTTGATAGCCCTCTCGGCATTCATCTCGCTCGGCGTGCTGCTGCGGCTGCAAAACCCTGCCGCGTTCGTGCTCATCGCGTTCATTGCGCTCGCGATTTGGTTCGCTTTCAAACGCTTTTGGCAGGCGCGCGGGCTTGAAGCCAGCTTTGCGGAGCAAACGGCCGTGTTCTCCCAAGTTTTAGACGGCAGCGCCACGTTCGTAGGCGTGCAGTTTTTGGGTTACAGCGAACAGCACATTGTCGGAAACGCGGTTTTCAGCTTGTTCGGCGGCCCGTGGGCGTTCCTCCTAGTCAAAATAATTTTCGCATTCGGGGTTGTCGAACTGCTGAGAAGGGAAAACGCCAACGAAGAGGAGAAGAACTTCATCCTGCTTTTGATTACAATCCTCGGCCTCGCGCCGGGGCTGCGCGACGCACTCAGGATTCTAGCAGGAATTTAAAATGACAGAACCGCCTTTTTCTAAAGAACAGTTGAAAAACGCGTGGGACGAACTCGGCCTGCAAACCAAGCCGGTATTCGCAAGCTTCAAGCTCGGAAACAAAACTATTCACATCATAGGCTACAGGCACGGGGAGGAAGGGCGGGTCATGCCTACCCCCGAAGAAGTAGAACAGATGAAAAAATACATTGCGAAGATTAGTGGAAAGAAAACAATCCTCATGGAAGGGGTCGCTTATCACGATGAGCCTATTCCGGCGGAAGTTCAAGTGGAATATTGGCGCGAGGAACTAAAGAAAACAATGCCTAATGCGGGGGAAATACACGACAACGCAGTTCCGCTCGAACCGGGAATTACGAATTGGGTTACAAAAGCCAGAAAAGGAGAAAAAGCTAGCACAACGGAAACTGACGAGGTTTTGGAAGCGCTTTTGGAAATGAATTTGACGAAAGAAGACAGGGAACGCTTTAAAAAAACAAGTGAATACACTCGCCAAATGCTAAACATTTCGGCGGAAAATGCCTCTACGCCAGAAGAGTTTGTTAAAGTGATATCGAGAAACCACCCGAAAAAACTTTTTGCCAATCTTCTCCGTGAATTGGCTTTCGCTCAAACCGTTTCCACGCACGCGAACAAAACCGACGCGCAACACATAGTAGCGATGGTAGGCATCGATCACTTCCACACGCTCCAAGCGCTGCTGCAGAAGCCTAAATTGGCTGAAAAGCTAACTCTGCAAACGCCAAGAATAGCCCGAAATGCGTTAAGGGAAAACGGCAGGTTGAACAGGCGGATAATCGCCTACTTAAAACGTTAGGCTCACTTTTCTTCCGGCGGAGCCTGCTGGCCGACCGGAATCTCAACAAAACGCACGTTCTGCCCGTCGGTCGTGTAAATCACGCGGATGACGCCCGATACGAGCTGTTTCTCGTCGAGCTTTGCCACCCAATCCAAAACAGTATCCTCCTTTACGCCCACCGCGCCTTCGAAAACAGCATCAACAGGATTAAAGCCAGCCTTCTTCAAAGCATCAATAACGCTCAAAACCTCTTCCTTGACGTTCATCGCAGCATCACCAAAAGCCTTAATCCCCCAACGTTTTTTAAACGATGGGAAAAATGCGGCCCGAAAAGGGCAAAAAGGGGAAAGAAAAGGTTTTTAATTTAAAAAGAGCTGTAGCCTTTAATACAATTTATACTCGTTATGCTATATGGAGAGGGTGAAACACACATGGTCAAATACGCTATTGCAAAACAACTCGCAGGAAAAAGGGTCATTACAACCGACGGAGAAGAGCTCGGAAGGGTAATCGATTTGGACGTAAACGAATTGACCGGAAAGCTGGAAAGCGTATTGCTTGAACCCAACCCCGAGTCAAGCATGGCCGCCCGCGCACGCGCTTCAGGCGGAGTCATCGCAATCCCCTACTCGTCTGTCTTGGACGTCAAAGACGTGATGGTCGTTGACAGGAGAAACTTGGGCGCGGCAGAACAAAGCGAACAATTCTAAAAACGCCCCCGGGCTCCCGCAACGCCCGTTATTCTTTTTCTATTTCCAGAAATTGTTTTTCAACCCTAGCCTTAACTCCGAGCGATTTTGCTGACGCGGACAAGCTGCCGCCGTTTTTTTCCTTTGCAGCCGCAAGCAATTCAGCAACCGCGCCTTCGTTTTCAAAAACCCACTTTCCGGCCTTTTGAAGCTCCACGGCCTTAACCTCGAAACCGCCAGCCAAAACCTCCTGCGACTGAAGCTGAAAATCCAAGTCCCCCTTCCGCGCTTGAGGCTGCTTTCTCTCAATCGAAGAGAAGTAAGAGGAAGCCGCATGAGAAACAGACGACGCGCCCACGCACTCCGAACCGTCCAGCTTCTTCAGGCTGATGCTCGAAAAGGCAAATGGAGTTCCGCCCTTCAAAAAAACGCAGGGAGAAGGCTCTTTGAACAAGGAAGCAAAAGCGGAAAGCAACGCTTTTTTTTCCGCAGCATCCAAGGCGGACGCGTCTTTATCCAAAGCAATGCCTGCTCGTGCACACGCCTCCTCTAGATAGAAAGGCGCGAGGGAAGTTTGCTTTGAAAGGAACGAAACTATCCGCCCCTTTCCATCCAAATCGCCTGCCTCCAGCTCTAGCGGATGCTTTTTTTCCGACGGAGGCAAAACATACGCTATGCCGTCAGCCAGGGAACGCGCGGCGTACGACGCTTTCGCAAAAGGCTTGACTATCCGCCTTTCCGAGTCGAGCAAAAGCAAATTCCCCTGCTTTCCGAACAATTCCACCACAAGGCTGTGCCGACCGTACTGCTTCGAAGTGAAAGAGAATTCAAAAATCCGGTCGAACCCCAGTTGCGCCACGCTCTCGAGCTTTGCCGACTCGAACCGCTTGCGCAATAGCATTGCAAACGAGGAAGGCTGGCGCGGGGCCTCGGGAAAAGAGCCATCAGCTGCAACGAACGCGAAACCCCGCAAATCAACTAGCACGCTCTGCTTTGAAAAACGAACGCGGAATAAGCCCTCGCCGTAATCGTAAAAATTTTCGAAAAAGCCGCCGGCTAGCGAAGAGTTCATTTCCTTCGCGAGGAAAAAACAATCGAGGTTCGCCAACTGCTGCATTTTAAATCCTCTTTTCCTTAAGTATCATGCTAGCAGGAATTAAAAGAACTTGAGCCTTGGCTAGATTCTCGTTTTGAAAAAGGCTGTCACAGTGAATTCAGTAATAGAATTGGACGGAGTGAGCAAGATTTACACGCTCGGAAGCGTGGACGTGCCAGCCCTGCGCAGCATCACACTGAAGATAAAGCACGGAGAATTCGTCGCGATAACCGGCCCGAGCGGAAGCGGAAAAACCACGCTCATGAACATGGTTGGAAGCCTCGACTTGCCCACTGCTGGAAAAATCTACCTCGACGGCAACGACATCACGAAAATGAGCGAAAGCGACTTGGCGCAGCTGCGCGGGCGCAAAATCGGATTCGTGTTCCAGCAGTTCAACTTGATTCCCTCGCTCACGGCGTTGGAAAACGTTGCTTTGCCGCTCGTATTCCAAGGCGTCGAAAGCGGCGAGCGGAACGGCAGGGCGAAGAAAATCCTCGACGCAGTCGGACTGCACGACAAGCTCTACAGCAAGCCAATGCAATTGTCCGGAGGGCAGCAGCAGCGGGTTGCAATCGCACGCGCTCTGGTTGTGGAACCGGAAGTGGTTTTGGCTGACGAGCCTACAGGCAATCTCGACTCTAAAACCGGAATGGAAATCTTGTCCATGCTCAAGAAACTCAACGCCCAGGGAAAAACGGTCATAATCGTCACTCACGACAGGGAAGTGGCAAAGCAAGCCCACCGCATCGTGAAAATCAAGGACGGCTTGCTGGAAAAAAACTGAAAAAAAAGGTGGTTTGAAATGAATTTGGCAAAAAGCATCGTTGCAATCGCGTTTTTGTTGCTCGCCTTGCCGTACGCGCATGCGGCCAACGCCTCGCTCGGCGGAAGCCTTTCCGTAAGCGGGCTGCAATACTTGCCCAGTCCCGCACTCCCCGGGCAATACATAGAGGTTTACATCAACGTGCAAAACAACCGGGTGCAAGTGGACAGTGTATTGTGCGAACTCCGCCCTGAATACCCGTTCTCGCTCGACGCCAACGAAAACGCCGAGAGGCAAATTGGAACTCTCGGAGCAGGGCAAAACTTCGTTTTGAAGTACAAAGTTCGCGTTGACCCTAGCTCTGTCTTGGGAGACAACAACCTCAAGGTAGCATGCAAAACCCGTGACACCGGCTGGATTGAAGCCAAAATACCAATTTCGGTGCAAAGCCAAGCTAGAAGCCTGGTAATACAGCAAATAATCCTCGACCCCGAAGAGATCGAGCCAGGCTCGCAAGGGACAATAACACTGCACGTGAACAACATCGCCACGACTCCAGTGCGAGACGTCAGCGTAAAGCTCGACTTGACCAGCGAAACCCTTCCCTTCGCCCCAATAGAAAGCGCGACCGAGAAAAACATCCCGTTCATCGGCGGAAGCCAGGAGTACGACGTTTCGTTCAAGCTCGTTTCGTTCGCCGACGCGCAGCCGAACGCATACAAGATTCCCGTGAAAATCTCGTTCAAAGACTACCTCGGCAACGCTTACACGCTGAACGACACTATAGGGGTAATCCTCAACTCCAAGCCCGTGCTCGAGGCGTTCGTGGACGAAAGCAAAATCATCCGCGAAAACTCCGGCGGAATAGTCTTGGTTAAGATAATCAACAGGGGCTTGAGCGACGCTAAATTCCTGAACGCCATAGCAAAAGACTCTGCCACGGTGCAGGTAGTCGAACCGAAAGCGTTTTACGTCGGAAACCTCGGCTCGGACGATTTCGACACAATCGAATACAAGCTCTTCATCACGAAAGCCGAAAACAACAGGGCGTCGTTCCCGCTGGAATTGACTTACCGCGACGCCAACAACAACCAATACTCGCAGGAAGCGGTCGTGCAACTTCGGCTTTACTCCGAAGACGAAATCTCTCGGCTGGGCCTCGAAGCCAAGCAAGGCGTAAACTGGTTTGTAATCCTCGTCATCGCCGCGATAGCCTTCGGAGCTTACTGGTTTTTCGTCCGGAAGAAAATGAAAATCGGTTGAATGAAAATAGCGTTTTGAGAAAAAAAACGGTGGTCGTCGAGTGGTTGCAGTACTGCAGTTGTTCAAGCTCGCACTGAACAATTTGAGCGAAAGGCGGTTGCGAAGCCTGCTCACGATAATCGGAATTTTCATCGGAATAACCGCAGTCGTCGCACTCATGTCTCTCGGCGACGGGCTTCAAAACGTTGTTGTAGGGCAGTTTTCCAGCATCGGCGCAGACAAAATAACCATCATGGGCTCAAACGGCTTCGCCGCATCCCCGTTCGTAAGCGCCTCGCTCCCGAACCCCATCACCACCGACGACCTGCGCGTAGTCAGCAGAACGAGGGGCGTGCAGGAAGCCGGCGGAATGCTGTTCATCAGCACGAAAGCCGAGTACAAGAAAGAAGTTAAAAACACGTTCCTCCTCGGCCTTCCCGAAGACGACACCCGCGCGCTCGTTGAAGAAGGACAGAACATCGAAGTTTCCGAAGGAAGGACGCTCAAAACCGACGACAAGGGAGTCATCGTCATAGGAAGCTACACTTCCGACGGCTTGTTCAAACGCAAGATTTACGTCGGCGAAACGCTGAAAATCGAAGGCAAAGACTTCAAAGTCGTCGGAATACTCAAAACCCGCGGAAGCAGGTTCGACGACGACGCCATTTACATGAACGGCGACGAAGCGCGCGCTCTAACGAACAAGCCAGAACTCGAATCAATTATCATGGCGCGCTTCAAGAAAGGCGAGTCGCCCGAAAAAGTCGCGGCAGCGGTGGCCGAAAATCTGCGCAAGCACAGGAACGTCGAAAAGGGAAGCGAAGATTTCGTGGCGCAAACGTCCGAGCAACTGGCGCAAAGCTTTGCAACAATATTGGGCGTAGTGCAAGGCGTAATCGTAGGCATCGCAGCCATATCCCTGCTCGTCGGAGGCATAGGCATCATGAATACGATGTACACGAGCGTCGTCGAACGCACTAAAGAAATCGGGCTGATGAAAGCAGTCGGAGCGCGCAATTCGGACATCACGCTGTTATTCTTGTTCGAATCGGGCTTGCTCGGCTTGCTTGGCGGAGTGGTAGGCGTATTGATAGGAATTGGATTGAGCAAAATCGCAGAAGTGGCGGTGCAGCAAGCGCTCTCATCAAACTCGTTCGTCGCAATAATAAGCCCAGAACTTATCGCAGGCGCACTGCTGTTCGGATTCGTAATCGGAACCGCCTCGGGAGTATTGCCCGCCCGCAGAGCCGCTTCGCTAAAGCCTGCGGTTGCACTGCGCTACGAATAGGTTTCTAATTGTGCACGCGAACTACGAACAGCGGAATTACTCCCTTCTCAAGCTCTTGCTGAGCGAGCTTTACGGGGCTTATCGTGTCGAGAGTCTTCACCAAAGGCGGCGCGCCCATGGCCAACTGCAACGCCCGCGCTCCGACAATGCGCGCGCGCTCGTATTTAGTCAATTCCTGCGGTTTCAACAAAAATCACCCTGAAAAGCAACAACATCTCTCGGCTTTTAGCTGCCATTCTAAAAAAAGCACTATCTATCTGTGCGGGCGGGTTTAAAAACTTGGGGGGAAGGGGGCGCAAACGCATAAAAACCGTTTTCGCCTAATGGCACTCATGAAAAAGTCGAAGAAAAGGGCTGGAAGGAAAAGCGCGTTCACCATCAAAATCCGCTTGCCGAACGAAAAACGCATGCACAATTTCATGGACGCGTGGAAGCGCCACATTCACGAGGAAATACGCATCCACAAGCAGCTGCTTGAAGGAAAACACGGCTTCGACAAGCACTTGGACGAGACGATAGCAATACACGCCAAGTTCCTCAAAGAACTCCAGAAAATCTGAAAGAGCCGTTTTCCCCGCCGAACAAAAAGCGCCGCAAATCCCTATTCCTCGAAATCGGCGTAATCCGCATTGTTGAATTCGTACAAGCTCTTCACAATCTTTTTCCCCTCGAGAGCGTGCTTCTGCAGAACCTCTTCCTCACTCGCGCCTTCCTCTGGCTCGCTAGAGCACGAAGGGTCTAGCAAAACGCTTTTCCCGCCCAGCGAGCAAAGCACGACAGCGTGCTTTGCGTTCCCCTCCAGTTCCAGCACGCGAACCTTCGCCTCTCCACCCGCGCTCTCCAACAGCGAACAAAGGAAAATAGCCTTGTCGAACGGGTCTGCAGCCCCCAGCGCTTCTATCTCCGAGGGTTTTAGCCAGTAAGAAATGCTCAAATCCGCATTCACGGGCTTGAGTGAATTGCAGTGCTTCAAAGCCGCTTTCATGAAAAGTGGAAAATGCGTTTCGAACGAATACTCCCAAGCGGCGTTCTCTCCCTTAAGCTCTTCGAAAATCCGTTGCTTCACGCGCACGACAGCCTCATCCTCGGGATTCACCAGCGCCTTGAGTTCGGGTATAGTCTTGTCTTCCATTAGGCCTATAGTGTCGGCATAACGCTCGATAATGCGCTTGTAAACCTCTGCGCGCAACCTGTCGGAAGCTTCCTGCGCCGGAACTTCCGGCTTCACAGCTCGGCGGAATTCCTTCTTGTAAGTCTTCTTTTGAGAAACTTCGCTCAAGCGCTTCGCACGCAACTGATCGATCAAATCATTCAAGGCCATAATCGCACGAATCCGGTTTCTTTGACAGCTTCCCCCTCTCGAAATTGCATACGAATAAAAATAGGTTTAGGCAACATAAAAGTATAATCAAGGTTTAAAAAGCGGCTTTTGGGGCGCGGGAAAAACCCTTTGCCGGGAATTTTCCGAACCCCAAAGCCGTCTTCTAGAATCTTAAAAACAAAGCCGCAGGCATAGCGCCTGCGCTGCAAAGAGGTTTTGGAAAATGGAAATAAGTTTTCTTGGCGCTGCCAAGGAAGTCGGCAGGAGCGCCATAATGCTCAACGGAAGGAGAAACTACCTCCTCGACTGCGGCCTGAAAATAAGCGGAGTAAGCGAGGAATACCCGCTCATCGAAGACAAAGACGCAAGGAGGCTCGACGGAGTCATCATTTCCCACGCACACTTGGACCATTCCGGCTATGCGCCGGCGTTGACTGCAAAAGGATACCGCGGCAAATATTGGATGACCAAACCCACGCGGGATTTAGTTCAACTCTTGCTCTCCGACTATCTGGGCATAGAAAAAGCCACGCACGCCTACACCACGCGCGACTTGAACTACTTCCTGAAAAACATCCAGGTTTTGGAGTATGAAAGGCGGAAGGACGAAGTCACGTTCTTCGACTCTGGACACATTCTCGGAAGCGCCATGACGCTAGTCGAAGACAGCGGGCACAAGATTCTTTACACTGCGGATTTGAACACGCGCGAAACAAGGCTTTTGGACGGAGCCAAGAAAGGATTGCAGGCGGACACGCTCATAATCGAAAGCACTTACGGCTCTACAGCAGACCAGCACCTTTCAAGCAAGGAAATCTACGCTTCGCTCGTGCGCGAGGTCAAGGAAACCCTGGACAAAAACGGAAAGGTAATCATCCCCTCGTTCGCCATAGGCAGGGGGCAGGAAATTTTGTTCACCCTCGAAAACTACTTGAAGTCTAAAATGCTCCCTCCAACGCCAATTTACCTGGATGGAATGGTGAAAAAGGCGCTGCGAATCTACAGGCATAATGCGATTTACTTGAAAGACGAAGTCAAACGCAGAATCCTGACTAGCGACGACGACCCTTTCAAGTGCGAATATTACACCACGCCCCAACGCAAAGACCGCAGCGACGTGCTCGAACAGGAAAAGTGCGTTATTGTCACGACAAGCGGAATGCTCAACGGCGGGCCGGTGCTATTCTATTTGAAGAAACTTGCAGGCGATGAGAAAAACAAGCTCATCCTCGTCGGATACCAGGCGCAAGGCACCCGCGGAAGGCAGTTGCTCGAAGGGGCGAACGAAATCGAGATCGACGGGGAAAAGATAGAAATCAAGCTCACCGTCACCCAAGCGAAATTCTCGGCGCACTCGGACCACAAGGAACTCGTCGAGTTCACGAAAAGCATTCGTGGACTGCAAAGGGTTTTCGTCCAGCACGGCGAAGCTTCAAAGTGCGAAGAGTTCGCGCAAGAGCTGGGGCGCAAGCTCAAGGGAGTCGAAGTGATCGCGCCCACGCTTGGAGAAACGTTTCAACTCCGCTAGCACACATAGGTCAAACGAGCTTGTCGTACTTTTCCTTCATGCCTTTCGTCAAAAGCCAATCCACGCGATTCTCCCTCGCCCGCTTTTGCACGTACCCCTTCTTTTCGAGAAACTCGAGGACTTTGCCCGTGAATTCATTGTCCCTCGCCATCTCTTGCGCCACCTGCGTGGTAGAAAGTGCAATAGGGAAGGAGTCGTAAAGCACGCGCAAGGCGTTTTCTGCAATGCGCTCGAAATTCTTCTGCGAAATTCTAGACATGGGTTATCTGCGAAAGAAACAAAAGCGTTGGGGAAAATAAACCTTATCCGCACAGGCGCGGAATGGTGTAAAGTTGGAAAAAGAACGAGACGAACAAGGGTTTTTCGAACGAGCGCGGGCTGCGGCGGACAAAATCCTTTCCATGAAAAACCCGCTTGTCGTCCACCACTACGACGCCGACGGCATTTCTTCCGGCTCGATAATCGCATTCGCCCTCAAGCAGAAGGGCATTCCGTTCGAAATGCAAGTCGTAAAGCGCTTCGACGAAAAAACGCTCGAGCTGTTCCAAGGGCGCAAGGAAATTGTCTTTTCCGACATTGGAAGCGGGCAAATGCAGCTCATCAACACGCTAGACGCCGAATGCGTCGTTATAGACCACCATCCCCCACCCGAGCATCCGAAGGAAAACGTTTTGATGTGCAACCCCCACGACTTCGGAATCGACGGGACGTCCGAACTATGCTCTGCCTCAACCGCGTACTTCTGCTTCAAGCACTTGGAAGAACGGACGATAACGCAATTGGGAATCGTGGGCGCGTGCGGCGACCTGCAGGACTACGCCCAAAGCGGGTTCATCGGATTGAACCGCCGCATGGTCGAGGAAGGCGCAGAGAAAGAACACGTTTTCGTAAACAAGGATTTGCGCATTTTCGGGAGGGTTTCAAAACCCCTCGTCTGGTTTCTCACTTATTCAACAGAACCGTTCATGCCCGGCTTGAGCGGAAACGAAAAGGCGTGCGCGCACTTCCTGCAAGAACGCAATTTCCCCATAAAAAAGGACGGCGAGTGGGTCTGCTACTACGACTTGAGCGCCGCGCAAAGAAAAAAACTCGCTTCGGAACTGATTGCTTACGGAAAGGAAAACGGGCTCGATGAAGAAATTCTCGAGACGATGGTTGGAGACGTTTACTTGTTTTTGCACGAGCCGGAGAAAAGCGAGCTGCGCGACGCGCTGGAATTCTCGACGCTCTTGAACGCCTGCGGGCGCCACGACAAAGCGCCGGCGGGAGTGCGGGTTTGCCTGCACGAGCAAGGCGCTTACGAGGAAGCCAAGACCGTTCTGGCAGAACACCGAAGGCAAATCAAAGCAGGATTGGAATACGCGAAAAAACAGACTATGGACTTGGGCGTATTTTATTTTCTCGACGCGCGGGAAATCATCGCCGACAGCGTCATCGGAATAGTCGCCGGCGGTTTCTTCAACTCAGGAATGATCGAAAGGAACAAGCCGATTATCGCGTTCAGTTTTGATGAAGAGGGGAAAACGAAAATTTCGGGGCGAGCCAACCGCATTCTGGTGGAAAAGGGCTTGGATTTGGGCGAAGTCATGCGCAAGGGCGGGGAAGTTGCAGGAGGGCTTGGCGGGGGGCATACTATTGCTGCAGGCTGCACCATTCCGACAACCCGCGACGCCGAAA
>DATDSY010000097.1:0-4355 GCA_035291125.1 Candidatus Norongarragalinales archaeon | reverse complement strand
GCAAAGGA
The DNA here is from genome assembly GCA_035291125.1 of Candidatus Norongarragalinales archaeon. Taxonomy (GTDB): domain Archaea; phylum Micrarchaeota; class Micrarchaeia; order Norongarragalinales; family Norongarragalinaceae; genus UBA10210. The sequence goes on along the minus strand of DATDSY010000097.1, from coordinate 4,347 downwards.
CCGTCTAATCGCTGGCATCAAGAAAAGTGGAATTCGGGCAAATTAAATCTTTGCGCAGGACACATCACGAAAAGGCGATTGCAATCGAATTGAAGACCTGGTTGGTGGCAACCTTGGTTTGCGACGCGGTTTCACCCGCTTGGTTGAACAAGGGCTTTACGAACGTTACGAGCAGGATTACGGCTATGATTATTACAATAAGCATGTAAATCGGAGTCCAGTTTTGGCTTTTCAGCGTTCTCGTCATGAGTAGGAGAAGAAAAAGGGAAAATAAAAAACAGGGGGTTGAGTGGACTTTCCCTTGAAGCGCGTTTCAGCCGAACAATTCGCAGCCGCCGCTTCCCTGCTTGCCGCAAGCATCAACCGCTTTTTCTGCAGTGCTGCCGAGCCCGATGCAGTAATGAGGCGCGTCAGTTTTCGAAGAATCTCCGCAAACTGCTATGAAGGCTTCAACTTTATTTTGAACCCGCACCAGCTGATTTGCTCCACTATCGGCGTTATAGTCGCCGGCTTTCAGTTTGCTATCTCCGCAAATGGCCGTATCGCCGGAAGGACAATTGAACTTAACATCTGAAGAATCTAGCGGCAGCTCGCCAATAATATCCTTGGCTGAAATTGCGTTTCCTTTCTCAAAAGTAGATTTTTTAGCGATTGTCCCTGAAGAAAATCCTTTGGAATAAACTTGCTTGAGATTCTCTTTCATTACTTCCGTCGGGTTTCCTACTCCAAAGTTGAATCCGAGAAGAATGTTCAGCAAAACGCCAAGGATAGCCAATGCTACAATAACCGAAATTACGAGCATCATGGTTTCAAAAGCCTGGCCCTTAAAACGCATACAATCCTCCTCCCGACAACAAAAATCAAACCGTGAATGCATTAATGAGCCGTGCTTTTAAAGCTTGCAATTGCAGAACGCGCTCAGCCAGATATCCCGCCGATGAGCGAAGACGAAAAGAACACTACAAGGCAGTATAGGATTGTCGCGACGGGCAAGGCCTTCGCGATGGAAACGTACGTGTGCAGCTTGTTGTTCGTGTCTTCGATTTGCGAGTTGAAATACGTTAGAATTGCGACGACTTGAATGACGTAAACGCCCATTATGATGACGAAAGTGGCAGGGTCGGCGCTCGCCTTGAGCGCGTCGTTTTGGCTGAAGACGTTCGTAAGGCTGGAAAATCCGCCTGCTCCCGTGCCTTCCAACTGCGGCAGCGACGATTCCGCTCCGCTCTGCTGCGAAAGCGAATTCACGATTATCCTTTGCAGTGCGGACACTACGCCCAAGACTATCGGCGCCACAAACATGCTCATGGTCTTGAGCATGGTCGTGACGTCTGCAAGCAAAGCGCGCAGAGCCTGGTCTGTCTTCTGTGAGTTGCGCAACTGCAGGGACAGGCTTATGAGCGATTTCGCGGCTACGTTGACTCCCAACTGCACCGCATCAATCATGAACTGCAATCCGCTTCTCATCGTACGCGAAGGCAGGTCTTTCAAAACCCCGAAGGTCTTGTCGAAAACCGCTGCTTCCAAAGTCATTCCCAAGAGCGTGATGTTTTCTAGAATGCGCTTGAAAACGGTTTTGCCGACCTTGCTTTTCGGAAGGAATTGGACCGAAGAACGCAGAGCTTCTTCTATAGGCTTGTTTTCCCCCAACCGCGAAGCCAAAACGTACAACGCGTCTTGAAACTCTATTTCCATGCCGCGTATTTCGTCTTGCACGCGCTTTCGCTCCAAATACCCGCCCAAAAGCCACAGGCTCACGAGGAAGGAAAATCCGATGAGCAAGCCGAATATGGTGAATTGCCCTATGAAAGTGCCTTGCGGAATTAGCACAAGCGGCCCGAAGCCCAGAGCGTTCTCGTCGAACAGCGTGAAGTGAGGCAGGGTGACGACAGCTTCTTTTTGAGAGGCTTCATCCAAGAAATCGGGGATGGCGCCTAGAGTTCCGCTTATCACGAGCCCCTCGCCTTGGGGAGCGCCGGTCAACGCGTTAATCTGGTTTTGCGTCCACCCTTGGTCAGTGAGGAAGCCGAGGGAAATCAAAAGCAAAAACGAAATCACGCCTATTGCCTTTGCTGGAATTACGGCGGAACCGAGCTTGAAAGTCCCGCGGGGAGGCAGGCCCGGATGGTCTTTCGGAACGTCGGGCGGGACGTAAGTCGGAGGGCGGGAGGAGACTATGAAAGAGCCGAACGCGAAAATCAAAAGCGGGAGGAGAATGTTGTAGGCTATGAACAGGTACTCGGCCTTCGCCAACGCCATTTTCGCGAACGCCCCGCCTATGGGAAGGATTATGGCCAAAAGCAATGGAAGCAGAATCCCGAAGTAATACAAATAAACCGTAGGCTGCTGCAAGTTGCGCGCGTACACGTCCATTTTTTCCCGCGCGCCCTCCAAAACGTCCGCGTTCGCCTTCACCAGCAGGTCCTCGCGTTTTTTCGCGTCTCCCTCGAGGATCGAAGCGCGTATGAGCATGAGCGCCTGCTTGAAGTCTTCGTTGTAAGGCCCCCACTTGTACGCCAGTTGGTCCAGCGCCTCTTCGGCGCTGTCGTAACGCCCCAACTGCAAATCCCAAACTATTCCCTTAAGCTCTTCCGCAATCTTGCCTTGCCCGTGGTTTGCCGCGAATTCCACCGATTTCTCCAAATTCGGGGTGAGGCGAAGGCTCATGGTAAGGTAATTCACGATTTCAGGGACGTAAGCCAAGGCAAGCAGTTTTTCCTTGTTTGCAGCCGACTTGGGGTACAGGGAGTAATAGTAGTAGGCTGCGGCTACCGGAACCAGCACGAGAAAGCCAATCAGGAAAAAGAACGTTTGGTCGATGCTCTCGAAAGAATCTTTGATGTCTTGAATGCTGGCGAAAGACGGCTCGTAGGCGATGAAAAAGAACGCTATCGCTGCCAATGCCGCGAACACTATGCCCGAAATCATTATTCCGAAGTAGGCGGAGCGAAAGTCTTTTGGAGAAACGTTCCACTCGAGGAAAGAGAAAATCTCCTCCTGCTCTTGCGTGAACTTGGCGTTCTTTCCGAACGACGGAGCGATTTTCGAGAAAAAGTTCGTAGCGCGAAGGAACAAGCTCGGCTTTACTTCCTTTTCCTGCGCTCGAGTAGGCGGAACGTAGGAAGGCTCGTACAACCGAGTTTTTTCCTTTTCCCGTTCCCTGCGAGGCGAAGGCATGAATCCATTACGCTGAATCGAATAAAAACGTTCAGAGCGCCCGGGTGAGGAAAGGTCAGCCTCGCCTGCGCTGCAATTCCTTGACGAGCGAGTCGTCCACCCACGAACCCCAGTTTTTCAAAAGCAGTTCGTGGTCTACCCCACCGTTCTCCTGAATCTGCAGTTCCCTAAGCAAAAGGTATTTCGAGTGCGCGATAACACTGTTCTCGGCTTCAATCAATTCCGGCAGGCTGAGTTTGTTCTTCAAATCCACCAAGTGCTGCTTTGCCATTCCCCTCGCGCGCACTTCCGAGAAAACTTCTTCCGCGGTAATCCCCCTCAGTTTCTTCAATTTCGCTATCCACTCGCTTTCCCCCATTTTCGACTGGTTGAAGTCCAGAGCGTCCTTGCTCGCATCAAAACTCGACCAATTCAAAAACCCGTTTTCCCGCAGGGGGTCTTCATTCCACTCTTTCTTGACTTCGGTGATTTCAATTAGCCTGCGCTTCCTTTCCAGGGAGCCCTTGAAGCGGATGGGCGCCGAGACGACGGCAAAATCCGTCGCTTTAAAGCTCGTGGAAGGAACGCCCAAGTCGTTTACTACCCTGTCCCAAATGCTGTACGCGCTCTCTCCGTGAATCGTGCCCATAACCGTATTTCCGACAGCGCCGATGCGCATTGCTTCGTACAATGCAATCGCTTCCTTGCTTCGCACTTCACCAACTATCAAAACGCTGTCCCCCAAACGCAGTGCAGTGCGCAGCGCGTCTTCCGCCGAAACTTCCCCCTCCATCACGGTCCCGAGAGGCGGGCGAGTTTTCAAACGCTGGATGTTGAAGCCTATTTTCTTCATTTGCGGAACTGGCAGTTCCTGCGTGTCTTCCTGCACGATAATCCTCAAATTCTGGGGCAGTTCAAGCATCATTGCCTGCAAAAGCGAAGTTTTTCCCGAACCGCGCGAACCCACTATCAGCTGCGAGGCTTGCGCGTCCACGAAAAACGAGAGCAAACCCGCAGTGTAGGAATCCATCATGTTCACGTCAACGAACTGCGCCAGGGTCCACGGAGTGTCCTTGTGCAGCCTGAACGCGAATGCCGTCCCGTCCAACGCCAGGGGCTTTCCTATTACAGCAACTCGCGTCTGCAAGTCAGGCAAATCAAAGTCGAGAATCGGGTGAGCCTCGTCGAAAG
>DATDSY010000096.1:0-3551 GCA_035291125.1 Candidatus Norongarragalinales archaeon | reverse complement strand
TGCGGTTGTCCCGGAAACTTCGCTTGCGGCCCAAGCTTGGGGCGCAAGCAAGCCTGCGGCTAGAAGCACTGCGAAAAAAACGTTGAAGCGGATTGCAGGCACCAAATTCCCTCTTTCGCAAAACGGCAGAATGAATTGGTTTGAAGAGCATTAAAAGAGTTTCATCCTTCCGTCTTTGCCGCACCAGCGCACCCAGTAAATCATTTAAAAAACACGGGCGCGGAAATAAGTTTGCTTAAGAATGCAGTTTAGTGAAAAGGGGTTGCGTCGCAATGATTGAAACGTTCACCGACTTCCAGCAGTTCAAGCACAAAGCCCAGGAAATAGGCGTCGGAGTCAACCTCGACGAGCTTCTTACGATAGACTTGGTGTTTCTCGAGTCTTACGAAGACTATTTGATCATAAGCGTTAAGGACTACGCCCAGCATCCTGCAGTTGGGCTGGCCAGCAACGTGCTCATTCTAAGCGAAAAGAACGTTTTGCTTTACTCCGACAAGACGTTCGGAGAGAAAGACTACAAGATGTTCCGTTTCACCCTGCAAAAGCAGTTCGGAGAATCTACAGTCCTATCTCTGCTGACGTTGCGGGAAATTTTCAACAACTACCAAAACGCGTTCAAGAGCGTTGACGACAAGATAGACGCGCTGGAAGTTTCTTACGACCTCGACGAAGCCGAAGCTACCACTATAAAACTGCGGAAGCTTACGAACAGGATCGAGGATTTCGTCAATCTGCTCGTCAGCCTGGAAGAACGCAAAATACGCCAAGTGGACACGAGCTTGATAACTTACGACTACCGCCTTACGATAACGAAAGCCCAGCATTTGCTCGACAGGTGCAGAAACCACTTGAACCAGCTTCGCGACATCCAGCGCGAAGCCGACACTCGGCAGACGCGTGAGACTAACAAGAGAATCGAAGACTTGACGAACGTCATGAAAAAACTGACGGCCATCACGGTCATAATCATGATTCCCAACCTCATCGCAAGCCACTTCGGAATGAACTTCAAGTACATGCCCGAACTTTCGGTCGAATGGGCTTACCCCGCCCTCCTCGTCGTGCAGCTCATGCTCGTTGTAGCAAGCTTCTTGTACTTCAAAAAACGCGGTTGGCTTTAAAGAGGCAAAAAGGGACAGTGAGGGAATGAAAATGGATTGGCTTTCGTTTACTATAGCAAGCATGATCTTCCTGTCAATATCAAACTTGTTCGTCAAACTGGTTGTTACAAGCAATTCCTTCTCTAAGCTAAACCCCAACGACTTTTTGCTTCCGGGAGTTTTGATTGCTGCAGGCGCGGCAGTCGCATTATACCTTTTCTGGCAGAAAACCCAGGCTCCCCTTTCATATTATCCCATTGCAATAGCAGTTTTCGCTTCGCTGGGAGTAATCGCAATGATACTCGCCCTGCAAAGGGGGAAAGTTGCGCTCGTCACGGCTGTGTTGAGCCTTTCAACCGTGCTCGTCGCCGTGCTGTCTTTCGCATTTCTCGGCGACAGGTTCAGCGGACGGGAGATAGCCGCGATGGTTCTCGCGCTAATGAGCCTCGTAGTGCTAATCGCCTGAAAATTTAAGCAAGCGAAGCGCCTTCTCCTCGGGATTGCCGCGGAAGGCTTTTCTCAAGCTTTTTCCGCAATTCTTCAAAACGGTCTTTCAGCTTTTTCTCTTGCTTCGCAAAAGCGTTCAGTCGCACTTCAACGCCTTCCTTCTCTTCCTTCAACTCGCCTTGCAAAACGCTTTTTTCCTTTTCGACCATGACGCTTCCAGCAAGCCGGTAGAGCTTTCCAGACGCGTTTTCAATTTCTTCCAGCGCCTTGCTGGCTTCATTCTGCTGGAGCAAAAGCTGCTGCTTTTGCATCACCAGAAACTGCATCTGCTGCTGTATCGACTGCAATTCCGTCAAATCGTTTTTCTGCTCTTCGCTCAAAGACTCCATTTTTTTCACCTTTTTCCTGCGAGTGCAATCGCGTCGAAAACCACTTTAACGTCACGGAGGAATGAAGTTGTCCGGGCGCGCAGGGCCGCAAAGCCTTTCCCTTCGATGCGCGCTTTCAAGACGCTTCCGCGGGTGGAAAGCGACAGGCTAGCCTTGTCGGAAAACTCTTTCGCGGTTATTATTTTCAGCGCTTTCTTCGCGAGCTTTTCAGTGGCAAAATCGATTTCAAGTTCAGCCTTCAACACGCACACCTTCGTTAAAGCCCTTGATGCGTATGAAAAAAACGCTTTTTCCGCTTTCGTCATTAAAACTGATTTCCTTCGAGCTTAAAACCATTTTCAATCCTTCGCCCGCGCGGTTTTCAAATCCAGTCATTTCCAGGATTTTCCCGCCTTGCGCGTCTTTCGCCTCTGCACTTGCAACAACGCCCACGCGCTGCTTTTCGTCCTTCAACACTTCAAACCCGCCTATCAGGACTTCCGGATAAAGCCACCCGCCTTCGACGTCGAGGAAATTAAGCGAATTAGGGTTGCCGTGCTTTTCGTACACGAAGACCGCGCGCTTGAAGCCTTTTTCCTGCATGCGCGCGGCTATCTCTGTTACGCTTCTCTTTCCGCGGTTTTCGCATTCCCCGCCCAAAAGCCGCGCCAGCCATTTCGCGAGAATTCTCGTCTGCTGCGTCGGCTTGCGCGATGTGGAAACGTACAACATTGCTTAAACACCGTAAAAAACTGCTCAATTGATATGGAAAGCACGGCTTTTTATCGCAACGCCCCCTCCTCCAAGCCGCTGCAAAGCTGGTTTAAAAAGTTTTAAACCTCCGGACGGTTAATGCTTTCATGACAGGGAAAGCAAAGAGTTTGGTGAATCGCGTTGGCGTGGGAAAGCGCGGTATTTCTGATGCTGGTTTTGCAGTGCTCATGATGGGCTTGCTGCTTTTCGTTTTGATAGGAGTCATTTATTTTTTCAATTACATTTCAAGCTCCACTCAAGAGGAGTTCGACGAGAAAACATGTCTTACCTTGCTTCAGCGTGAGACGAATTGCAGGGATTTCGGTGGAACTTGGAAAACCTGCGGGCAGGTTTTGAGGAAAGACTACCGCTACGGGGATGGAAAGTACTGTGTTTCACTCGAAAAACCTGAGGGTTGTGAAGGTGGTTTAGTTTTCAGTTACGACGCTTGGTGCGGGATTGAGCCTGACAAAAATATTTTCGGCGGGCAGAATACTAGGCAAGCAACTGCTTCCGCGTCTGCAACAGTCCAGCCGACCGAGCAAGCGTCTGCTTCTTCAACTCCGACTGCTACGCCCACGCCAACTCCTTCAGCTTCACCAACCCCCTCAGCATCTCCTTACGCAAGCCCTTCTTCATCTGCGTCTCCTTCACCCAGCACATCGCCATCTCCCACGCCTGATGCGAGCCTGCGGGGAAGCTGGAATTTCGATAGCTACAATGCGACCCACGTTTTTGACAACACGGATTACGGCAACAACGGAAAGTTCGTTTCTGGAGATTCGAACGACATCATTGTCGGTCACAGTGGCAACGGCCTGCGCACATCGCCTTCCTCCAAGTACCTAAATGTCTCGCAGTCGCCATCGCTTGCCCTTGACGG
>DATDSY010000095.1:0-2048 GCA_035291125.1 Candidatus Norongarragalinales archaeon | reverse complement strand
ATGGGGGGAAAGGCGTTTGGCAGAGCCTGTAGCAAAGGCTATTGTCGAAGGGTGCAATTCTTTCACGTCTCGGAACGATAAGGTTGCCTTGGGTTTCGGCGGAACGCACTATTGCAGTGCTTTCGAATCCCTCCCTTACGCCTTTTCGCACGTTGCTTCGAAGCACGTCCTCGATTCCATGGATGCAGGTATGGTGAAGCAGGCGATTGAGAAAACGGAGGAGCCTGTTGAGAAAGCGTTTTTGGATTGGAAGGGCTGCAACAAGCAGCAGCGGGACAAGCTTGTCGCCGCTTTCGAGGAAAACGGGCTGGCATGGGAACGGGTTTAGAATTCTGCCAGCGTTTTTTGCCGCAGGATGCTGCTTGTTTTCAAGTATTCCGCAATTGGAACCTTGAGTTTTGTCTTCAAGTACTCGAGCGCTTCCGTCAAAGAGTTGAATTTCACCGGGGTTTTTTTGAACGCGCCTTGCACGCCGGTTCGCACCTGCCAAACGCCTAACGGCACGTTGTAATCTTCGCTTATCTCCCGGAAAACAATGCTTCGCGCTTGCCTCCGCATTTTGTGCAACGCTTCCACAACCCCGAAACGCCCCGCATAGTACCCTCCGCCCTCGCTCTCCGCGTAATCGCTTCTTCCACCGAACGGTTCGTACTCGTGCGCGACTGTCGCGTTCGTTTTCCAGGCGCTTCCAGGCGACCAGGCTTCGAATTGTTCAAACTCCCACCCGCCGGGCAAAAGCAACACCTCGTAGTGGTTGTCGAAATGCTCGTGGGAATAAAGCGTGGGGCTGTCGATTTGCGGGCTTTCCTTAACTTTTTCCAGGTAGTGATCTGCAAGAATCTTGTCCGTCCCAGTAATGCTCCAGCGGGTTGGGATGAGCTTCTTTTTTTCTCCCAGCACCCCGGCGCTCAAGAGTTTTTGCATGTAGTAATAATCAAAACCCGCTTTCACGAGCTCCGGCACCGCATCGCGCACTTTCACTTTTTCTTCGGCCAGCTCGTCGACTTTCTTGGGAATCACCGGATTTTCCGTAAGCCGCATTTTTTCCATTGCGCCAGCCGGCCCCATGGGCGCCGTGTACGATGAGAAGGAAATGTGGAACTCGGGTTTTTTGGTGAAAGTGACTTCCATGTCGACGGGCTTTTGCGCGAGCACGCTCAACTGCATTTCTTCCAACAGCGAAGACGTTTTGCGTACGGCGTGCTTTTTCATTCCGCGCGCCATGCTCGCGCGCAGGGAAATTATCTGCTCGTAACCGAGTGAAGTCCATTTTGCAGGGCTGTCGGAAAGGCTTGGGTCTATCGTTTCGTCGACGCTGACGAGTGGGCCCACGAACACGTTCGGGTAGCCTTCCCTCCCCACGAAAACGTTGGGTGGCGAGGGGCCGAACACGACGTTTCCTAAAGGCTTCGCTGCAAAGCGCACGCTGATATTTTTGATGTGCTGGTAGTAGGTTTGCGCTCCGCTGATTTTCACTAAAACCGCCTCAGGAATAGTTTTTGGTTTAAGGGGTTAAAAGCCTGCGGTTTTACCTTCCGTGATACTTTGCCTTAAACTCGATTTTGATGGTGTTTTTCTCAGGGCCGGGCACGAAATTCGGCATCATGCCTTGGTTGTCATATCTCTTGCTGGCCGCGTCATACTCTAAGTCTATGGCGCGCCAGTGCTTGTCCCCCACTTCCGGAATCAGCATGCGTCCAACGAACGGAATGAAGTGAAACCACCGTTTTTTGGGCTGTATTATTATTCCCGCCCGTGTTGCGTTTTCGCCTATGACCTTTTTCTCAAACCCCTTGAACTCGGCTCTTTTCAAGAGTGTGTCCGCTAATTCCCTGGCGAGGTTTACGTGGGGTACGGGGATTTCTTGAGTTCTTGCTGCATGGTTTCACCAAAAATACGGTCGTGGCTTTTTACGTTTGTTTTCCTGCCCTCTTCAGAAGCGCGGCAGCCTAGCGTTCTTTCAATTCTTTAATCCGTTTGATTCCGCCGAATGTAACCGTCCATCCCCCGTTGGGTTCGGGTGTGATGTGGCTGCTCCACTTGTTTTC
>DATDSY010000094.1:0-3209 GCA_035291125.1 Candidatus Norongarragalinales archaeon | reverse complement strand
CCGAGGCGGTCGCTTTCGTGCGCCAAAGCCATGGAACCGTACTTCATCGTGCTGTAAATGTACCACCCGTACGGGTCTGCGTCCGTAAGGCAGTAAATCGGCAGCTTGAGTTCTGTTGAAAGGCGTTGCAGCAAGCGCCTTGCCCCTCGCGCAGCCTGCCCTGCGGTCGTCATCAGCAGGCACTTTTGTTTCTTCCAATAACCATCTTCATTCAACCTGTCGAAAATGGCGTTTTTTTCCGCGACGAGAACGTATTCGATGTCGGCTTTCTTGAATTCGATTTGTTCTACGATTGAGGGAACGGCCCAACCGCCCGAGCCCATGTGGCTCAAATCAATCGTATCCACTTTCCCGCGAACGCTGTCTTCAATGACCAAATCCCCCGCCATTCGTCCTTTAGGTTCTGCACGCAAGTGCAAGCGTTCTCGGAAGGATTCCATGGCGACTTCCAAATCAACAATCGCCAAGTCTGATTCCTTTTGCTCGTCAATCGTGTCTTCCTTGGTTCCTTTGATAGTGTGCTTTTTAGCGTAGTACAAGTCTCGAAGCGTCGCCGTAAGGTCGTTTTCAAGCAAGTCTTTCTTTACGTAAGAAGCGACGAGCATGGTCTGCATGAAGCGCCGAGCGTGGGCGACGTTGAAGAAATACCTTTTAGCAATCTTGTCTCCCAGCACGATTTTCTTGGCTTTTTCGTCGAAAAAGACGTTTGCCGAGCCGCGGATGGGGATTTCGATGAACGGATTTTCGTTTTTCTCGATTTCCCGAATGAGTTTTTCGCACAAGTCTATGACGCGCTTGTTCATTTCAGCGATTTTCTTTGCTTTCGATTCCTTTGTTTCAACTTGCCGTGCAGACGCCATGAACATTCACCTTTTTCAGTTTCCCTTCCTTTCGCCGCTTTTTGTTAAAATAAGCCTCTTTCCTTCAATTCCCTAGCCTTGTCTATGGCCACGAACGCATCTTCGCGGACGTTGTTCCACAAGTCTCCCTGCTTCAATTCCAATTCCGTGAACCACTTTATTCCCGCATGCTCGCGGTGGGCACCTTGGATTATTTCCCCTTCAACTGCGATGCACAAGTAGATGATGTCGATGTGCTGGTGTTCCGAGTCAATGTTTTCCAATTGCATTATCATTGGAGTGTGCAGGGTTTCGGTCTGTTCGTCCGAAACGTCGAACGCGTCTGAAATTATCTTTACTTTCAACCCCGTTTCCTCTTGGACTTCGCGAATGACGCAGTCGTCGGGCAATTCGTTTTCGTCAACGTGCCCTCCGGGCGGAAGCCAGGTGTTGAGCTTCTTATGCTTGAGAAGCAGGACTTTCGGTTCCCCCTGCAGGTCGACGACGTACGCGGTTGCGACGAAGTGCTTTGCTTTCTTCAATTGTGAAATGGTTTTCCTCAATGCAGGAGCGAGTGCTTGTTCCATTGCGTAATCAGCCTTCTTCCTGAATTTCTTTTTCCGCAGCCTCTTCCAAATCTTCTAGGTCGCCGTTGCCTTCCTCTGCCGCCTCGAGAATCGCAGTCCGCTCTTCAGCGATTTTCTTGAGCTTTTCTTCGAGCTCGGCGCGCGGCTTTCCGGTGATTTCGTTCAGCGCTTGCGCCACTTCGGAAATGTACTTGAAGAAAATCTGTTTTCTTGCCTCTGCATCTTCAGCCTTCTGCAGGCCATGCAGGTAAATCGCGACTTGCCTGCCGCACTCCATCAGTGCAAAGCGTATTTCCGCGATTATTTCTTCTTCTGCGGAGATTGCAAGCTTGCCTGCTCCGGTATAAGGAACGTAAACGCTGACGAAATTGATGAATATGGAAACTGGAAGGTCTTCCCAGTTTTTGAGCTCGTAGCGGTTCCATTCGATGCTCTTGACTCCTTCCATCGTCGCGCAGCTGCCGGCGTCGAACAGCAAAGGAACGCGGTTGGCGAAACGCATTACCTCGCCTTTCGTCGTCCCGTTAGAACCGTGTTGTCCTGACTTTCCTCCGTAAGCGATTGCAGCCTCGACTAAAAACGGGATTCCCCCGCGGAACACTCGCGGTTTTCTTTCGCACACTGCGAGGATTTCCGGCTGCAGCAGGTTTTTCAGGCTTTTCTTGATTTGCTCTTCGCCAATCGGGATAAGCGTGTCCATGTCGGGATTGAAAAACTTGACTTTGCGGAATGCGTTGACTATCATTTCCGCCTCCTGCCACTGCATTTTCGACGGGTGTTTCTCGAAATCAACTCCGGGGCATAGGGCCTTGATTTCGGCTACCTTGTCTCCCGAAATTTTTTCGAAATCGCCTTGTAGGAACGAAGAGATTTTGCGCGCGCCAGTCGCCTTTGTCATGTCCACGACGTCGCTCGTGCTCAATCCCAGCGCGTGAGGCTTGGCTTCCTTGGGCTTGGGCGGGATTTGCGTGCCTGAACGCGGGAACACGGTGATTTGCTTGTCAGGGTCTATGAGCGTAACTTGCGAGTGCGGATTCGCTATTGCCGTCCTCCGCAGGTATTCGTAAACCCCGTACTCGCTCTTGTCGAAAGCCACTTCTGCAAACTCGGCTTCGACGCGCAGCCCTCGGAATTTGCCGTGCTTTTCCTCCTGGTTGGTGATTACCGGCTCGTTCTTTTGAACGTCAATGCGCATGTCGCACTCGAATATTTTCTCGTCGCCCATTCCCGTCTTTACATGCACCGACTTGCCGGTTGTGATTTGCGAGAAGAGAGTGGCGTAAGAAGCGCCTATTCCCTGCTGCCCGCGTTTTTGAGCGCGGGTCATGAACTTCGTGCCTGCGAGCAGCTTGCCCAACGCGGCTCCCACTTTGCTTTTGGGAATGCCGGTGCCGTTGTCTTCGACGATGACGCGCAAGTGCCCTGCGGCCCACTTGGCCGCGATTTTCGCTGCCGGGGAAGGGGTTTCGCTTTTGAATTGCAGTACGCGGACGCTGCTCTTGCCTTTCTTTTCGTACTTGATGACATAATCGAGCCCGCGTTCTTTCGGAATTCCGTTTACCGTGATTTGCAGCGAAGCTGCTCTTGCAATCTCTTCGTCGATTTCGAAAGTCTGCTGCGACCCGTCGCCCGTGCCGATGTCGGTATGCCTTTCCGCAGCAGCGAGAGAGTCGATTTGAACGAGGATTTCGGGCAGTATCTTGGCTTCCTCGCACGAGTCAAGGCTGTTGGTGACGTACTCGTGCACTATAGTAGTAAGAGAGCGGACTTCGCCCGCGTAGCC
>DATDSY010000093.1:0-4786 GCA_035291125.1 Candidatus Norongarragalinales archaeon | reverse complement strand
ATGAGCTTGGCGTTTTGGGAGTACGCTTCTGCCGCGTGGGAGAGAATGTCGATAAAGCCTGCCATGATTTTCTTCGCCTTTTTTTTTTACAGCTTTTTCAATTAGTGCTTTTCGTTATTAAAATGCTTTCTTGGCGGGCGGCAGCGCCGGCAAGGCACGAAGAAAGCGAGTGCGTTATTTCAACTTCTTCAAACTCCCCTACCGCACCAAACGGCAAGATTACGGGCCTGTATTCGTTCGTGCGGGCAAGAAAACCGTTTTTTCGCTTTTCAGTGACCAAAACCCTTTCCCTCTTCCCGACGAAACGTCTGATTTTCACGGCCAAAGTCCTTCGCGCCAATGCGCTTGCCTTTTCGCTTCTTGCTTTCACTTCGGCGTTGTCGATTTGCTTGAGTTTTGCCGCAAGTGTCTTGGGGCGCGCGGAGTATTTGGAAACGTTGGTTACGTCGAATTCCGCCCAGCGTAGGAACTCCAGCGTTTTTTGAAAGTCCCCGTCCGTTTCAGTGGGATAGCCCACTATTACGTCGGTTGCGAGCATTGCGTTGGGAAAAGCGTTTTTGATGGACTCTAGCGTTTGCTTCGCCTGTTGCGCCGTATAACCCCTTTTCATATGCTCAAGCACGGCGTCGCTTGCACTTTGGACTGCTATGTGGAAAAAGCGGTAGAGCTTTTCGTTTTCCCTGAAAACGCGAATCAAATCCTTTTCCATCCGCAAAAAGTGCTGGGGGTTGCACATTCCCACGCGAACACGGAACTCCCCGTCGATTTCGCAAATCCTTTCCAGCAGTTCTGGAAGCGCAACTCCGCAGTCTAGGCCGTACGCGCCAGTGTCTTGCGAGGTCAATTGGATTTCCTTTGCGCCTTGCGCAACGACCTTCTCGACCGCTTCTATTATTTCGCGTGGCCTGTAACTCTTGACTCCGCCGCGTGCGAGTTTTGTAGAGCAGAACGTGCACGCGCTCGCGCAGCCGGAGTTGATTTGAATGCGCGCGAAGACTCCGTCCGCGAATGGCGTGAGGCGCGGGATGCCGGCGTTTTTCGTGGCGACGATTTTTTTGCCTGCAAACGCGTTTTCCACTGCTTCCACGATGCTTTCCTGGGAAAACGTTCCGACGAGCGAAGCGGAAGGGCCGTATTCTTCAACGATTTGCGGGGTTGCCTGTACCAGGCATCCTGCCACGACTAGTGGTTTGGAAGTGCGGGAGACTTTGTGGAGTATTTTCTGCTGCGTTGCATCCTTGACGCTGCACGTGTTGAGTATGACGACGTCTGCTTCCCCCTCGCTATGCACGATTTCGTGCTCGTGCTCTTTCAGCGTTAGCGCCATGCGGTCGCTGTCCGCCTGATTGAACGTGCAGCCGTACGTCTTGATGAAAACCTTCATTTTTCTCAGAATAGACTGTGCAGGAAAATGGTTAAAAACTCTCTCTAACAGATTTATTTCCGAGAACCTTATTCTCGATTTTTATTTGTTTTAAAAAAAGGTCTAAAACATGGTTAAAGCAGCGAAGAATTACGTTTGTGAACGATGCAAAAGGGAGATGGCGTTCATTCAAGAGTGCGGGTATTGCTCCAGGAAGATATGCCGCGCGTGCGAGAAAAGCTCGGCGACCCACAGCAAGACTTCGCGCACCGCGATTTGCAAGGGCTGCTGGACCGATTTGCGCAAGCGCACGCGATACAAGAGCGCTTGAGTTTTTGCAAGCGTTTTAAAAACGCCGTTGCCTAGAATACTTTTCAGTCTAGTTTTGCTTTAACGGATGGGATAGCGTGGGTAATGCCGATTTTGAACCTTGGGTTGAGAAATACCGTCCCCACAATCTGAAGGACATTACTGGGCACAAGCACATCGTGGACCGCCTCGAGCATTTCGTGAAAAGCAAGAACCTTCCCAACATGCTTTTCGCCGGGCGCGCCGGCCTGGGGAAAACGACTGCGGCGCTGGCGTTGGCGAGAGAGCTTTACGGCGACGATTTGCAATCCTGTTTTGCAGAATTGAACGCGAGCGACGAACGAGGGATAGACGTCGTGCGCGGAAAAATCAAGGATTTCGCGCGCACACTGCCCATCGCGAGCGTCGACTTCAAAATCATTCTGCTGGACGAAGCCGATTCCCTTACGCCCGACGCGCAGCAGGCTTTGCGCAGGACGATGGAAACTTACTCGAAAAACTGCCGTTTCATCCTGTCGTGCAATTATTCCTCGCGCATTATCGAGCCAATACAATCCCGCTGCGCCGTTTTCCGTTTCAGGAGTTTGGAAGAAGCGGACATCAAAAAGATTGTGGAAGACATTGCTAAGAAAGAAGGCTTGAGCTTGGATGCAAAGGGTTTGGATGCAATCGTGTATGTTGCCGAGGGCGACGCACGCAAGGCGATAAACTGCCTGCAGGGCAGTTCGGAGAAAGGCAAGATAACTGAGGAAAGCGTTTTCGAGGTTTCAAGCCGAGCGAGGCCGAAGGAAATCGCCGAGATGGTGAACCTCGCGTTGAAAGGGAAGTTCGGGGAAGCCCGGGCGCTTTTGAATACGATGATGGTCAAGTATGCGATGAGCGGGGAAGACGTTCTGGACCAGGTTTACCGGGAAGTGATTGCACTGCCGGTTTCAGACGATGTCAAAGTGCTTATGGTCGACCGTATAGGCGAGTACGACTTTCGCATGAGCCAAGGCGCTGACGAGCGGATTCAGCTTGAAGCGCTGTTGGCGCAGATAATGCTGTTCGGAAGCAAGAAGTAAAAAACCCTTTTTCCTTTACCCCTATTAGGCTGGAAAAAATGGGTGCTGCTGACGTTTTGCATTACTCGCACGCTTTGCACGCGCTTCACCGCGAGAAGGAAAAGCGGGAAAAGCGTTTGGAAGAAAAAAGGCGCAAGCTAGTCAAAATAAAAACGCGGCTTGGTGAAAACCTCGACGCGTTTTTGCAGGGAAAGCGAGCGAGGGTGAGCGACTTGAGCCGCGCGTTCCTGAGGCAGGCTTTGCTTGTTAACGAGGAAAAGAAAAAACTCGGTGCGCTGCAGGCGAGGCTAGCAAAAGCGAAAAACACTTCTTTCGCAAGCGCGCTGCAAAGGCGTTGAAAAGCACTTCAAGCCAATCTTTTTAAAAGCGGGTTGCGTAGTGTTATTCTCGAGTACAGATATAACGCCTCGAAAGGGTTTTTGGATTTGGACGAAGGAATAGCGAAACAATTTGAGAAGGTCTATACTATCTTTGCTATCCGCTGGAATCTTTTGAACGCCATGCCGTTTTGTGTCAAGAGATCCGTAAAGTCCAAGGACGTCTTTTGAGGGAATGAAAGCAAAAAAACTCTGCTGACCCTCTCGCTGGATGGGGAAGCAAGCTAGTTTTTCCGGATGCGCAATTCTTCCAGTCTTAGCTTTGGAAATCACAAAGTAAAGACTGTAGGGTAAAGAGACTGTGGTGCGAGAGACACGAACAACCCCAAGGAGGCAATTCCAGAAGACGAGATTCGTGCTCGGTCTTCTCACAACCACTCTGTGCAAAATTCGGAAAGATTAATTATACACTCTAAAACCCTTTATAAGAGTTTCGCTTATTGTCGATGTGGGCTTCCACGAACGTGGAAAAGGTGTTTGAGGCGCTGGAAAGCCTGTTTGAATGCCTTTTCGTTGGCTGCGGATATTGCCGTGTCGTCTTCAGTAGTCCACTCTTTGCCCTTGAAATTGCGGTATATTCCGCCTGCTTCCCGCGTGATTATTGCCGGTGCGCACGAGTCCCATGCGTTCGTGTGGAATCTTATCTTGAGTTCCGCCTTTCCTTCGGCTATGAGTGCGCCTTCATAGCCCGTGCATCCGAAAACCCGCACTCCGCCGATGCTTCCTGAGAATTCCCTCATGCAGGACAGCGCGCCTTCCACGCTTTGCGTGCGGTGCAGCGACTGGCCGAGTGTAAAGCCTTCATCGGCGGTCTTGTTCGAACAACGGATTTTTTTTCCGTCGGCGAAAGCACCGTTTCCTTTCGACGCGTAAAACTTTCTCCGCAGAACAGGGAAAACCATTGCGCCTGCAACCGGCTTCGCATCCAGCGCCACTCCCACGAGCGTACCCCAGATTGGCATTCCCCTCGAGAAATTGCCTGTTCCGTCAACCGGGTCTATAAACCAGACGTAACCGCCTTGCGCTTTTCCCCCGTTTTCTTCGCCCACAATCGAATGTCCCGGATATTTTCGGGAAATGATTTTTCGGGCTTCTTTTTCAGCTGCAACATCCGCTTCGGTTACCAGCGTGCCGCCGTGCTTTTCCTTGCCTTTGTAATTTACCTTCAGGGTCTTGTTGAAATAGGACATTGCCTTGCGTGCACCTGCTTCCGCAACCTTCAGGCAGGTTTTCTCCAGCTCTTTAGTGGGAATAGCTTGGTTCATTTAAGTCGTGTGCCTTTTCAGTCGATTTCCTTCTTGATTTTTGAGAGCAAAGCGTTTTTCTTTTTTCCTTCCTTGAGCGCAACGCTCAAAACGTCGTAAATGTCCTTGACCGGAATGATTTTGATTTTCTTCGCTTGCGTGTCGTTCAGGATGATGTCGTCCTTGTTTGCGTACGGCACGACCGCATTCTTAATGCCGGCTTCGATGGCAGCCTCAACCTTTTGCGTCACTCCTCCCACCGGAAGGACTTCGCCTCGCACGCTGATAGAGCCCGTCAGCGCTACGTCTTGCCTTACCGGCGCTTCTTCCAGTGCAGAAATGACGGCGGTTGCTACGCTCACGCTTGCGCTGTCGCCTTCAACGCCTTCGTACGTCTGCAGAAACTGGATGTGAATGTCGAAAGACGAC
>DATDSY010000092.1:0-8423 GCA_035291125.1 Candidatus Norongarragalinales archaeon | reverse complement strand
TCTGTAAGGTAGGTTCACTACGTGTTACTGAGCCGTTTGCCGGGATTACAAGTGTAATCCCTAAACTTGCATGGCTTAGTCGTAATCCGATAGCAGTATCCTCCAGCAGGATCAACTGGTGTTGTCCTAACACCCTATTCGGATGTTAGGACGGAGATCGCAAGAACTAACTTTTCTTGCGGAATTAGCGTCTTGCAAAGAGTTATTTGCTCTCTTCTTCCCCTGCGTCGAACCCAAATGAGAATCGCTTGCCATCAGAGATGGAAGAACATAATTCTTTGTTTGAGTGCCCATGATCGCCGTAGTAGTAAATGATAGCAACGCCAGTCATGGATTCACGCAGGGCAAAACGCTTTATAGAAAGCTAATTTTGACCTTGAGATAAAGTCTTCTATGGCTTGCCGGGAACTACAGCATTAGAAAAACACTCTTTCCGAAGAAAGAATGCTTCTATTAACTCGTCGAAAGGGGTTTAAAAGGCTTTTGAATCAAACGCGGAATGTAGCGTTTTTGAAATTCGCAAGACGCTACAGGCGCGCAGCTCGGCAGGCTAAAAAATAACCGCAGGCAATAGTCGTTGCATGGGCAATTTTGGCATCGTCGTGAAACCAAAAACCGCGCCGGGCTACGCTGCGGTCAAACGCAAGGCAAGCCCTTCGCTGTATAAACTGAAAGCCATGCTTGAAAATAACAGGGAATTCACGCCCGAACAGCGGACGGAGGCGGCAAGGCTTTTGGGCGAAACTGCAAGAAAAGCTTTTTACGAACTGCGCAGGTACGTCCGGAAAGAATTCGACCCGGTGGACATCGAGGACGAAAAGCTCGTGAGAAAAAGCTTGGACGAGACTATTGAAAAGTTTCAAAAGCACTTCGGTCATTTGCCTCCGGCGATTGATGACGTTACCGGAGCCATTGACGTGGATTGCGCCGCCAACACCATCCTTCAATCAATGCTTTTCGACGAGCTGGAGGGGAAAACAGGCGCATTCGACACGCGGACGCACATCATTCCGGCTGTAAAGATGGGCGGCGAGACTTTCGTGCTCGACTACCGCAACCACAATCTCGCGAAAGCGCTTACGTTACGGGAATATTTGAGGAAAATGGCCGGCGACTACAAGCGTGGGAAAGGGCAGTTGTTTGAAATTGCGAAAGATTTGGTAAAAGACTTTAAGCTTGGGAAAAATCCAAAGCCCGAACACTTCGCTCCTACGTTCCGTTACTACGGAGGGAGCAGAATAACGCGTGCGGTTGCGCATTATAACCTAGGAATTACTTTCGACATCATGGGAGAAACCGATGAGGCGAAAAAGCATTATTTGCAAGCCGTCGAGCTAAATCCGGCAGCCGCAGACGCGCTTCACGAGCTGGGCACGATAGCGCACAGCAAGGGAGATTTTCACGAAGCTGAAGAATGGTATAAGAAATCCTTGGAAGTGCAACCCCTGGCAGTAGAAACGAAGGAAAGCCTGGCGAAATTATACGAGGACATGACGAGAACCAAGCCTACGAGGAAAAAAATCAGCGTGTAACCCTACAGGCCGTAGAGCACGCCGGCGTATTTTTCCCTGTTTTTGAAAACCGTGAACTTCCTGCCGCGCGACTCCAAAAGCAGCCTTCCGTTTTCCATTCGCTCTGCTTTTCCCAACCCGTCTGAAGGGGAAATCAAGACGACCGACGAGTTCTTGTTGAGGATTTCGTCCAGCAAAACCACGCTTTCAGGATTCTCCTGCTTTCGCTCGCGCAAGAGGGAAACCGCCCGTTCCAGCGGTTCTGGCCCCGAGGCGCAAAGCCACGCCACGTTGCCCGTGGAGTTGCATACCCCGCGGTACGCGTAACAATGCGCTTGCATTGGAGCAAGCTTGACGCTAACTAAATGGTACATTCAACCACCTTTTTGGGTTCGCGTGGTTTCCGCCGGGCCGAAGACTCGAAGTCTTCATTTTGGGGGTTTAAAACCGGCTTTGATGCGGAAGGCGAATTCAATGCAGAAACAAATGCTCCAGCCTAAAGGGTTGAAAATTCAACGCCCTCAAAACGGAGATTGTTTCTAACATTCTTAAAGTTTATAAACTTTATTAAGTACTCAAGAGGAGTGTTTTTTCGATTGGCAGGCAATTAATTCATCGTGCAATTGCCTAAACCCGAGAAAGAAGCTAAGTGCAAGGGGAGTGCGCTGAGACGTTGTCTAGAAGTAGACTTTGCGAGACACAATTGAGTCTCAAACTATAACGAGTCTCATCATTTTTTAGAAGTCTTCATTATCTCTTGCAAAACCTGCCGCGTTTCCAGCAATTTCTTTAGATCGGAATCCACCACGGTCTCCCGCCCTATTCTCCGTATGCGTCGCCTTGTTGCCGTAATAGTCCGGCCTAGCCGTTCAAGCGGGGTCAATCCTGCATCGTCTACAGCGCGGAGGCTCAACCCCTTTTCGATTAGAAACTTTGCCGCTTTCGAGTCACCATTCACGGCGGCAGCATGAAGCAGCGAACCGCTAACTAATGGAACCGCCCAGTACTCTCGCTCTTTCATGAACTTTCCAACAAGCCTACTTCCGTAACGGAAAACTACGGGTACGCGAATTCGGACGTCTGCTCCCCGTTCTACAAGAAAACTTAGAGTATCTAGGGTGCCATACCTAAGACTATTCGAAAGAGGCGTACCGCCATACTTGTCCCTTGCATTGATGTTAGCGCCTGCCTTTTGGGCCAGAATAAAAAACTGTTTCTGCCATGAGGAAAAAGCTTGTCGTTCCTCTTTTCCTTCAGGCGCCAACTTGTCATCACGTGGAGTGGAGAGCTCACGCGTATGTAAATCGCTAGCGACATGGTGTAAAAAGCCCATTCCGTACTTGCTATCCTGCACTTTCAAATCCGTGCCATGCTTGAGGAGAAGCATTATCATGTCGGGCCAATATCGTCCTTCGCGAAACATGCGCAGAAGCGGAGTGTGCCCTTGCGTGTCGCGAGCGTTGGCATTAGCCCCGTTTTGGAGTAGTAGGTTCGCGGCCTTAATCCGGCCATAACGCACCGCTGCATGTAACGGAGTCTCTTCAAAATCCTCTGGCTCGTGCCCGCCCATAGAACCGTAATTCCAGCCAAGTTCACCAGACAAGCCATTAACATACTGGTTTCCATGCTCGCGCAAGTGCTTTCGAATGGCTTTCACGTCGCCGTGGAAAGCAGCAGAATGGATCTCATACCTTCGAAGTTCTTGCTCTGTCGGCGGCTTGAATTTTCGCATACGCTACTAAGATAGAATTTCTTTATAAATCGTAGTTCGATGTCCCAGTCAATTTTTTCAATAGAATTACGGCAGCGAAATTGTGCTTTAAGGAACACGATTTAGCAAGTTGATTTTTTTTTATATACTGCCTAAGCTGCCTTCGTTCATCGCCTAAGTGGGGCAGAGGTTATATCTGGGGAATTGTGTCTCTGGATATGAAAACAAGTCGCAGGAGACAAGGTCTGCTTCTAGATGTTGTCTCAGTGCAGGGGGAGGGATTTGAACCCCCGAACTCCTAAGAGAACAGGCCCTGAACCTGTCGCGTCTAGCCGGCCTTTCTTTTCCAGGGTTTTCTTTCCCTGAAAGAAAAGCCTTTGACCAGGCTTCGCTACCCCTGCATTCGCAAATTATTTGCGCGCAAATCAAGAAAAACCCTTTCTTTTCAAAAGGGTTTTTAACCATCCCCCGCCTAGATTCTTTAACGACTTTTAGCTTAGTCAATCGGTGGGCTTAACCAAATGCACATTCCAAATCCATACGAAAACAAGCACTACAAGCTGTACTTTATTTTGCCTATAGTACTCATTATCGCAGCCCTGTTTTTCATTCCAAACATCCCCCAAGGAATAGACTTGCGGGGAGGGTTGCTCATCACGATTTTCACGCCCTCCGAAGTTACGCCAGCGCAAATCGCCCAAATCCAAAGCGCTTTGGCGGAATTCAGCCCGTCGGGAGTGCGCAGCTTTTCCTCGCCGGCCGGAAGCGGAGTGGAAATAGAGCTTCCGTCAGACGAAAAGCTGGCGAAAGCCGAAGGGCTTTTGGCTGAAATGAACAAATTGAACAACGAGTTTGTGGAATTGGAAATAGCGAAATCGCCTTTGGCAGACCAGAAAAAGCAAGATACTTTAGCCAAAGCCGGAGAGTTGAACGCCCTCTTTTCTTCATTAGCCCTTTCAGGCGACGTGCAGAAAGACGTTCTGCAAGCGCAGCAGGCGTTTTTGGACGCGCGCAGTGAGTACAGGCAAAAGATTGCAGCCGCGCTATCGGAAGTCGTTTCCACTGAAACAGCCTCGTTCAAGGAAGTCGGCTCTTCCTTAAGCAAGTTTTTCGTCACGAAAACGCGCGAAGTAGTGCTTTATTCCTTTTTGTTCTCGGCAATCATAATCTTCCTGGTTTTTCGGGCGCTGGCGCCGAGTTTTGCGGTAATTTTCGGCGCTGCTGCCGACATCATCATAACCGCAGGAATCATGGGGTTGCTGGGAATACCGCTGACGCTCGCGAGCGTCGCGGCGCTGCTCATGCTCATAGGCTTTTCCCTCGACACGGACGTTATGCTCACCGCGCGCGTTATCAAGCGCAAGGAAGGGACGCCGGCGCAAAGGGCGTTCGACGCGATGAAGACGGGCTTGACGATGAACGCGTCAGTCCTCATTGCTTTCGGGACGTTGCTTTTGCTTTCACTGTGGCTGCAAATTCCGTTCTACTACCAAGTCGGAACTGTCGCAGTAATAGGCGCTCTAGTAGACTCGATTGCGACGTGGATGGGAAACGCGCCTTTGATATTGTGGAGCGTAGAACGCAAGGAAAAGGCCGGTGCTTGAAATGGGTTGGAACGAGCTTTTGGCAAGGCGCAGGATTCAAATAGTTTTGCTAGTGTTTTTGCTGTCGCTGGGCCTGCTGTTTTTGAAAGACTTGAATCCAGCGACTTTCGACGCGAACATGGGCATCGAATTCGTCGGCGGCGTGCGAGTGCCAATTTCACTAGAGCGCAGCGTTGATTCGGAAACGATGCAGTCGATGGTCGACACGATCAAGACGCGCATCAACGCGTTCGGCTTGAGCCAGGCTATAGTGCGGCCTCTGGGAGACAAGGAAATTATCGTGGAAATCCCGCGCGCCAACTCTAAAGTGATTGAAAACATAGAACGAATTTTGCGCGAGCAAGGAAAGTTCGAGGCCATTATCGACGGAAAGCAGGCGCTGGCAGGCGAGCACGTGATAGCAAATGCGATCGGCGGGAGCGGCGGGGAGAGCATAACGCGCACTGCCGGAGGCGCGCAGTGGGGCTTGACTTTCGCGATTACCGGCGACGGAGAAGTGTTTTTCGCCAGCGCGGCGAAAGGCAAGAAAGGATTTCCAGTTTTGATGTTTCTCGACAGGCCCGAGAATGCGGTTCTAGTAGTCAACAAGAGCGTTCTCGCGGGCATTCCGGCAGACGCTGTTAGGGAAGTTTTGAGCAAGGAAGGCGACGACATTGCTTTGGCGTATGCCGAAGAGTTTTCCAACGCCTCGCTGCAGGGCAAGACGCGCGTGTTGATAGGGCGCAACACACTCGATTCGAACCCCGCGATTGTGAAAGTCCTTTCCCAAAGCGGGTTTTCCGCAGACGCGGAGGCGGAAAAGAGGATAATTGCGAAGCCAGACGCTGATTTCGTTCCGCAGTCGTTTCCCGGCCAATTCGGCTCTAGCATTTTCTCGTGGAAGGCCATAGGCCTGCGTTCGGCTCCCACGCTGCAGGTGGAGCCTCTGGGGCAAAGGGCGATCACGCAATACTCGATTACAGGAATGGCTTCCGGCGCGACTCCGGAAGAACAGCAGCAAAACGCCTTGATTGAATTGCGCGAGCTGAAAAGCATTCTTTCGGGAGGAAGGCTGCCCGTTACCACCATCGTAGGAAGTTATTACGACGTTTCCCCGTCGCTTGGAAGGCAGTTTTTGTTTTACAGCATGTTCGCGCTGTTCTTCGCAGTTTTCGCAGTCTCCCTGTTTTTGACTTTGCGTTACAGGAAACTGTCGCTCATCATTCCGATAGTGGCGACGAGCGTCATCGAGCTCGTCTTGCTTTTGGCGGTCATCGGCACGTTCGGAACCCTCGACTTGAGCGCAATGGCCGGAATAATAGCGTTGATAGGAACCGGCGTGGACAATCAAATCGTGATTACCGACGAGTTTTCGAGGAAAAAGCGTGCTGAAGAGTCCGAAGTTAGCCCCAAGGAAAAGCTTTCCCGCGCGTTCTTCATAGTGTTCACGACTGCAGGCATTTCAATCGCTTCGATGTCTCCCCTGTTCTTCAGCGGAATCGTGGAAGTGACTGGCTTTGCAGTCGCCACGATGCTCGGAGTGATAATAGGAATTGCGGTCACTCGCCCGGCTTACGGCGTCGTGGCTGAAGAGCTTTTCAAGCACGAAACGCACGAATAGTTTTTATAGTGCGCAATCACTTTTTTTCTTCCGCTTTTTCTCGCAGTTTCCTGCCTTCCTGCATCTGCCTGGTAATGCGCTCGCGGTATTTCTCCAGCTCTTCCTTCCCCCAGACTTTTTCCACCACGTACGACGCGTATTGCTTGGAGATTTCGCTCGCGCTCAAAAGCAAGTCTTGCATTGAAGGAATGTCGAGCTTGAGCTCGCGCGGCTCGAGGATTTCCAAGGCAACCGGCCCGTAGCGCATGGTGAGGCGCAAGAGCGTGGGGAAAGAATCAGTCAGGATTTTCACTTCGGCATTGGACGAAAATCCCTCGCTTTCGCTTCCAACAACTTCCTCGATTTCCCCCCTGCAGTACAAAACCCCTTCCTCTTTGGTCAGGCGCGCCAGGAAGTCGACGAGCGAATCCTTCACGGCATTCGCTTCTTTCGAGTGCGCGTCAAAGTGCATTATGCTCAAGACGGCGCCGTAGCCGACGGCTTCCTTGAACAAGGGCTCGAGCTTGCGCTCGTCGTTGCCCTCGAAATCCTTCTTGGAAATAAGCCAACCCATTTTTTTCGCCCGTAAACTCAAATTGTTTTTAGAAACCCTTTTTCCACCACGTACGTCTGGTGGCAAATGGGGCAATGCAGTTTTCCGCGGTCGTCTTCTGCAAGCCTTATGCCGAAAGAATGCTGGACCCAGCAGTTCCTGCACGATTTTACGATGTCGTCCCCCTGCACTGTCATAAATAGTTTTTCAAACCCTAACATTAAAAGGATATTGCCGAAAATCAATTTCACGTCAAAAAAACCGAATGGAGGTTTTTGCATAATGGATTTTGTAGAGCTTTTTATCCTCGTCCTTCCTGCTTTCGTGTCGAACGCGGTGCCCGTTGTTTTCGGGGGCGGGACCGCAGTGGATTTCGGAAGGAATTTTGCTGATGGAAAAAGGGTTTTCGGGGATTCGAAGACCATCCGAGGCTTGCTTTCGGGAATCGTTGCAGGCACCGCCGTAGGAATGCTCTTAGCTTTTGCTGTTCCCTTCCTGCCTTGGATTTCCCTGCAAGGCAAGTTTCTCCTGGCGTTCTTGGCTTCCGCCGGCGCGATGGCCGGCGATTTGCTCGGCAGTTTCGTAAAAAGGCGTTTGGGAGCGCCGCCCGGCTCGCAATACTTCCTGCTTGACCAGCTGCTGTTCCTTATCATTGCCTTGGGGCTGGTGATTTGGGCCGAGCCCGCGTTCTTCGCCCTGCTGAACGGCTGGGACGTGCTTGCGCTGTTGGTTTTGACTTACTTCCTGCACTTGTTCTTCAACGGCGTGGCGCACAAGATGCGGTTGAAGAAAGTGCCGTGGTGAAACGCGTTGGGGAAAGGCTTCAGGCTGTCGGCGAAAGAAAAACACTTTTTGTTTTACTTCACGATTATTTTCCTTTCAATCTTCGGGCTGCTCAAGCTTGCGGAGCCGCAGCCGGTAAACTTGTTTGTGGCGCAGCTGCAGGAGCAACTTCTCTCCAGAGCAGGCTTCGGCGTTTTGAGGGACGGAACCACGCTCTTGCTGAACGGCGCGGCATTCCAGATAGTAATCGACTGCAGCGGGCTAGTGATGATGACGCTGTTTTTCGCCTTGCTTTACTCCACCAAAACCAGGATTTCCACACCCCGCCTTTTGGCTTACTTCGCCTTCTTTTTCTTGTTCAACTTGCTTCGCTTGGCTTTCACGATAGCGGTAGGCGCGGAGTACGGCGAAGGGGCGTTGGAAATAGTGCATCCCGTCTTGTGGTTCGTCGACGCGGGAGTGGTTTTCGCCTGCTGGGCGAAGGAATACGGCCTGCTGAAAAAAAAGTAAGAATTTTATACTACTGCAGAGTACGTTCTTGTGGAGGAGGTGGCGGGAAATGAACGTGAAATTGCTATTCGCAGCGGTGCTTGCATTTGCAATTCTGCCTGCGGCTGCCCAAGCAACTTACTACAGCTATAACGACTATTACTACAACTACAACAATTACTACTACGATTAC
>DATDSY010000091.1:0-2850 GCA_035291125.1 Candidatus Norongarragalinales archaeon | reverse complement strand
TGGTTGTTAGCCACTATCGAAAAGCCGTTGTAAGTCTGGCCGAAGTTGGTCGTGCCAACGAGCCCCCTTACTGAGAAAATCTTTTCCAAATATTTCAACTCGATTTCGCTTGTTTCGTTGTGCGCGAGCAAGCCTTTGTCAGTAACTACATTGACTGCGCCCACGGTCTTAATTCCCGCCCTTTGCCTTACCATTTCCACTCCCAGGCAATCGCCTATCCTCTTGGCGTCGGCACTCGAAATTTCCGGGTTGACGAGGCACGTTTTGTTGTTGGCGAGAATGTTGCTTCCCGGAGAATAGTTTTTCAGTATGCAGAGGTTCAGCCCTTCTTTTTTGATTGCGTTTTGCTCGTGCTTTTCTGCAGACTCTTGCAAAACGCATCCGTTGTCGTTCATTGCGGCGAACACGCCGAGCAACGGAGATTGGTCTACGTATAGCTTGACTGGCTTAGTGCGCAAAACGCTTTCAACTTGCCGTTCAAGCTTGTCAGGCGCGTTCTTTGGCAAGAGCGTGGTCTTGTTGTTCGTTTTAACGAAAAGCCCTGTGAACGGGTTGTTGTAAAAGCTGGTTTTTTCTATACGCAACAGCCATCACGCAGCCAATTCTACTAGCACTCGCCCTTCCTTGTCCTTGGAAATCTTGACTTTCAATTTCCCGAGCATTTTGTTTCTTCCGCATTTGGACATGGCGATTGAAACCTTGTTGTCCATGCGGATGTTTGCTTCGGCAGTCTTGAAGTGTTTCGCAGCGAAGGCGCGTACTGTAGGGCCGTGGCGCCTGTATCTTTTCATCCTCGCCCGGTCGTGCAGAAAACGCTTTATGGGGATAGTGTAAAGCCTTTCCAAGACGATTTCCCGCTTCTTCTCTTCCTTTTTATCTTGTTTCTTGGCTTCGCCTTCTTTTTTCGCCGTTGCTGCCTGTTTTTTCTCTTCGGCTTTCGCCTCGGCTTTGGTGGAAGGCTCCTGTTTTTGCTCTTCCTGCTTTTTCTTCAATTCAACCTCGGCCTGTTTCAACACGAATTTTTCTTCCTGCTTTGATTCCATTTACATCGACCTCAAAATCAGCCTGCTTTCTTCATTCTCTTTGTGAGCTTGAGCTTGCGCGTGCGCCAGTGCCTCTGCTTTACGTTGCGCATCACGCGCCTAGCAGTTTTCGCTATCACGAATATGGGCATGCGCCTGTTCTGCTTCAAGGCTTTCGCCAAAATCGTTTTCTTTTTCTCGCTCTTGTTTCTGCTCATACCTTAAAACACCCTTTTTCACTCATTTTCTTTTTATCGTGATGCTGGTCTGCTTTTCTCCAGCCTTGATGCGGTTGAGGAGCGAAAGCAATTCGGTTTCGCTCACTTTTGCCGGCAACTGCCCCTGCTGGTACGCGTAAACGAGCAGCTGCGCCAATTGCATGTAAAGCTCGCGGTTGGAAATGCGTATGTTCATCAGCCTTTCGAAGGCTTTCGGGTCGAGGATTTTCCTGAGAATCTCTCGCAACTGCGCTTCTCGCTGCATTTGCTCGACTTGCTTTTTCCTCAACTCCTGCAATTCTGCCTCGTCCATTTCACTTCGCGCTCTTGTCCAAAACGCTTTTTCCTTTCGCAGTTATCGTCCGCCCTGCCTTTTCTTTCTTGATCAAGCCCGCTTTTTCCAGCTGCTGCAGCGCGAGGCTGATAGTTTTCCCGCCTGCCTTGCGGTGGTGGCTTCTCCTGACCTTATGGTCGGTCTTTCCGCCGTACTTGTGCCTCAAGCGTTCGGTCCCGACCGGCCCGTGCTTGAAAACTTGGTAGAGAAGCGAAGCGCACCTGCTGAACCAGACGTCCGGAGTTCCGGGAATACGTTCGTTGTGGGAAGACGTTTTTACAAGTCCCGCCCACTCTGGCGGCTTTATTTCCTGCACTTTCTTCAGTTCTTCCGCAGTTTTTTCGATAACGCTTTGAATAGGTTCGTCTAAAACTCCCATTAATTCACCTTTTTACTGTAAACGTTGACGCGCGAAATTCCTTCGAACCAGGTTGACGGTTCTTTCAAGACAAAAGTTTCCTTTTTCCCTTGTAAGGAATCCTGCGCATAAAACCACAGCTGACGCACGTATTTAATCTTATTCCTTTAGCCAGCCGCACTTTGAGCGTAACGCCTGGAATGAACACCGTGTTGCATTTTTTGCAGTACTCCCCGTTGCCGAGAGAAACACGGTGGCGCATGGAAAGCTTTCGCGCAAGGAAAACGTAGCGCTTTGCAAGCGCAGGCTCTTTTGGATAAACCTCGCGGGCCATCCGCAAGAGTTTTTCACAGCGTTCCTTTGCAATTTTTTGCGCGTCCATTTTCATTCTCCCAATTTCGCCCAGTCGTTCAGCCGCATGAGCCTGGGGCCGTGCGGGTAAAACTCGATTTCGGTTATCGAAGTGTTGAGCAAGGGGCCGAAAACCCTTGCTCTGCTTACTGGCAGATGGAGGTAGTAGCATAGCGTGGCGCGGCCGAGGTTGCCGTGCCCCACAATGAGTATGGTTTTTCCAGCGTGTTTCTTCAGGATCTTTGCGAGCAGGGGTTTTACCCTATCTAGAGCTTGTTTCATGCTCTCGCCTCCCGGCGGCCGCGCGTAAGAGTTGTAGCGGTAAGCGACTCCTACTCCCGGGTATGGCCTTCCTTCGTGCTTTCCGAATGACCTTTCCATCAATAGTTTCGAGCGGACGACTTTGCAGTGCTGGAGTTTGGCTATTTCCTCGGCAGTTCTGCAAGCGCGGGTGAGCGTGGATGCGTATATGGCGTCGAAGCGGATTTTGGAAAGGCGTTTTGCAATGGCTTTCGACTGCCTCACGCCTTCGGGCGTGAGTGCGTAATCAATTTGCCCTTGCTGCAC
>DATDSY010000090.1:0-6871 GCA_035291125.1 Candidatus Norongarragalinales archaeon | reverse complement strand
AATTCGTGGAATTCAGGTTTTGCCGCAGCCTGCAAGAACTCCAGTTTGCGTTCATGGCTGCGTAGTTCGTCGAGAAAGACGCGCCGCAAGAGTCGTTGTCGCTGCAGTACGCCGCGCTGGAAAGCGTCCCGGTATAACGCGCGTCCCTCGCCAAAGTCCAAACACCGCCTGAATAAGCGTAAACCAGGCTGTTTGAAGTCGCGATTTTTCCCAGCGTGTCGTTGTAAAACTGGATTCCGTAAACCGCGGTGGACGTGGGGGAGTTGAAGCTTGCGAAGGAAGCGCCGCTCCACCTGTAAATCGCGCCTCCCGACCCTGCTATGTAAACGCTTGAGGAATTCACCACTGAAATCGCGTACCAAGATTGGCTGCCGGTATCCTGGTATTGCGCCCAATTCACGCCGTTCCACCTGTAAATTTTTCCGGTGCTTCCCACTGCAAACGCCCACGAGGAATTCACGAACTTCACGTCGTAAAACGTCACGCTGCTCACGGTGGTCGTAGTCCAGCTTGAGCCGCCGTTCCACTTGAGCAAATACCCAGTGCTTCCAGAATAGCCGACAGCCACGGCATTGCTTGAGGAATCCCAGGCTGAAACGCTCCTGAAAGTCTGGCTGCCCAAGTCGGCATTCTGGCTCCACGAAACGCCGTTCCAAGAATATATCTTTCCGGAGGTTCCCACAGCCAAGCCGAAACTGGGGCTGGCCATGCTTATCCCGTAGAAAGTCGTGGAGCCCGTGTCTTGGGTTTGCGTCCAAACCGTCCCGTTCCATTTGAAGAACTTTCCGCTAGTTCCGGCCGCAACCGCGAAACTTTCGTTGACTGGGGAAACGGAGTAAATGGCGTTCGCAAAGCCAGAATAATAATCGGTCCACAGGGAAGCGTTGTAAGGGTCGAAGTGGATGAACCCGCCGTAATTCCCTGGAATGAACTCGAGATTGCTTTTGCTTTCGACGTCTTCCAAAGCGCACCATCCCGAGCCACGGTAGTTTGCAACACCGTCGCTCATCACTATCACGTGCTTGGTGCGGTTGTTGCCGACAGGGCTTTCCGCCGCGATTATTTCGTAAGCCTTGTTTATCGCGCAGGCTATGCACGTTCCCCCGCCTGCAACGTAATTGTTGATAGTGTTGGTCAAATACGCGGAATTGTTTGAAAAGCCGGTGTAATTGTCTATTCCGTCGCTGAACGCCACCAGCGCTATCTTGTTGCCAACGCCGCCTAGGATGGTTTGCACGAAATTCTGGTCGACGCACTTAGCCACGCTGATGCGCGCGGTCGAAGGATCGTAAAGCAAGGGATCTGCGCAAGAGCGCTGCACGCTGCTGGAACTGTCTGAATCCATCCTCCACGCCATGCTTCCAGACGCGTCGGTGATTAAAACCACGTCGGCGTTGCCAACCTGCCCGGTGAAATTGGCTTTAACGCCCAAGCGAAGCGGAACGGTCTTCAAGCTTATCTCGCGGTAGTCGGGGAAAGCCGAGGAAAAGTTTGAGTCAGCCAGTGGAATGATGCGAGTTTCGTTCGTGCCGTTGTCTTCGTAAACGGTCTTGTTGCCTAAAGTCAGGAACGTCGTGTAGTTGTTGAGAATCGTAAGCTGGCCGGTGATTTGCGTTATGTTTCCCGGCACGTAGAACGAAGAATAGTAATTCACCACCCCGTCAACCCCGTTGAAGTAATAACGAACGGAATTGCTTTGAACCGGCGTTAGGTCGGTGGTGTTGTAGGTTATCTTCACCAAGCCTCCACCGAAATACTTGAGCGAAAGGTTGGAGCCCGTGAAGTTAAAATAAAAAACGTTGTCCGCTCCCGCAACCGCGGCGTTGGCGCACGCCGCGCCTTGCGTCGAATTGAAAACCCACTTGTTAACGTCGTACAATCCGCTCGTTTTCGTTTGAGTTCCGCAGTCCGCGCCGTTCAAGTAAAGGGTGAAATTCGTCCCTGCATTCGCTTCAACTGCAATTTGCGAGACGTTCGCTCCGGCCGGAACGCCGCGCACCAGCGCGGTAATGTTCCCCTCCCCCTCGAACCCGCCGAAGTACGCCATCGCAGTCTCCTGCTTTCCGCGGATTTTCTGGACGAACGCACGCGCCACGCACCCCATAGCAATGCTGCGGTTAGAGGAAACTCCCGAAACAAAATTGCGGCTTACTGTTGCAACCGAATAATAGCCTGACGGCGAACGGTTGGATATGGACTGGTTGGAAGCGAAAACCGCGTAATTCGAGCCGGCCGGAAACAGTTTCGAGAGAACGTGCTGGGTGACGTTTTGCGCGTGAGAAAGGTTTTGCGCGTCGCCGGACGCCCACAAGTCAGCTACCAGCTGCATTAAGCTTTCGTTCAACGCGCTTTCTCCCACCACGCCCGACTCGAACAGCAGCGCGACAGGCGCCTCGCGCCTGACGTCCGAAACTCGCACTGCCGAAAGCAAGGCGACCGAATCGCTCGCCTTCAAATGCAGGTTTTCCTGCACCGCCTGCGGCACCGTGCTGACCGAAGAAAACAGAAGGACGACCGCGGAAACCGAAATCAAAAGCATGAACGCTACCGCCGCGTCGAGCGTGAACACGACGCTTTTCCTTGAGGCAGCTTTATCGTCAATCATTCCACAACACCAGTGTTATTGCGGCGGGAATCCGCCGGTCGCCTTCTACGAAAGAAAACCGCGTTTGCGGAAAAACGAACGAAGCGTTGGCGTAAGGCGCTACGCCGTACTCCAGCTTCCACCCTACGACGTTGAAAACGTTTTCTCCGGGAATGCCGTTAAAGTCGGCTTGAAAATCGCTTATGAAATAAACTTTGCCCAACCCGTAATTCCACGAAACTGCAAGGGCTTCGCTCGAGTTGGTGCTGTTGGAAACGAAAATTTCTGGTGCAATGCCGTTGGGAGAAAATGCAACCCACCTTCCGCCAGAAGAAACGTTCGCCCCTACGCTCGAGTTTTGAAGGAAAAACCCTTTCTTTTGCACAACCCCGTCCACGCTTAAGCCGGATTTCCTGAAATTCAAGCCGAGGTTTTGAACCAGCAACTCGCTTTCCCCGTTGCCTGCAAGATAAACCACAGTTCCGCCTTTCTCGAGAAATTGTTTCAGCAGAGTTGCGTTTGCGTCGGCATACGGGAATTCCGGAGATTCTACGACGATAGTGTTGTAAGAATCCTGGCTTGCAAGCATTTGATTGAATGCCGCGTCTTTCACTCCCGAGTATTGATTGCGCGAAGAACCCCAGTTTGGCGCTCCCAAAACACCCTGCCCCCAGTAGTAATCCCAAACTTCGCCCGACACGGTCAGAGCATTGAAGAAAACCCGCGAGTCTGAAGCGAAATACGCCACAGGCTGGCGGGCGATTCCCGAAAGCATTACGCTTGAATTGGAAAAGTTTTCCGAAACCACCAGGCGAAAGTGGTATTTCGCCAAACCCATTTTGTCTTTCAAGGCGTAGTAGTCTGTCGAAACGTTCGCCAGCGCCAGGAGTTTCGCCAGGGAAACTCCCTTGGTTCCCTTCAAACCAATATTTGAAACAGAGGAAAGAGAGAGGTTTGCGGAATTCTGCCAATCTTCGGGAAAACCCTGCGATGAAACGAGAAAGTCGGTTGCCGCTGCAGAGTTTTCAACCGCCCGCCTGCGGTTTTCCTGCTGCGCAAGGGAATTCTGCAGGTTCAGCCAGGTCGAGCCGAGAATCGACAGTATCAGCACCAGCACCACCATGCTGAAAACGAAGTCGAGCGAGAAAATCTGGCTTTTTTTCAATTGAAAACCACCACGCCATTGGCGAAACGCACGAAATTCGAGCCCTGGCCGGGAGTGCCGGAAACGTTGGAAAGCAACGGCATCGAGCAGCTTCCTTGATCCCAAGAAACCGAAACCCTGCGGCCGGAATTCTCGAAAGAAACCGAATAATCGAATTGCAGGTAGGCGAACGGCATGTTGAAACTACGCTCGTACCCCTCTCCGAAAGACGCGGCGGTATTAACTTCATTAGCGAGGAAAATGCACAAATCTTCCCCGCCCAAGCTGGCTTTCTGCGTGTTCAGCTGCTGCGAAATCACGAACGACAGCACGACCACCAGGACGAGCACGAGCGCTAGAATCGAAACTAGCGAAAGCAATTCCATGGACGCCTGGCTTTTCACTCCCTTCACACCTCATCCGGAAAGCATGACGCAAGGCGAACCGAAGAAATCTACCGCTTCAACTTGAATCCTGCGCAAACCAGGGTTTCCCACCAGGAAAGACAGGTCTCCCGAAACGTTCGCCGCGACCGGAGAGAACACTTCAGTAGTCTTTCCGTCTGGAGCGGTCATAACCAGCATTATTTCCACGTTCGAACAAGAAGAGTTGGAAGACGGGCTTGCCGCAACCACGCCCTCGGGATTGTTGACTTCAACGAATATTTTCGCAGGAGAGCCTTGAACCGAAACGAGGTTTACCGCGTCTGCCAACCGCGTGACCACCTGCTTTCCAAAACCCACTTTCAAGTCCTGCTGTATCGAAGCGTTAGAGGAATTTACGTAAAGCCAAATCACGAAAAAAGCGGCCAGGCTCAACCCCACCATGGCCATGTACTCCACCGAAACCTGCGCCCGCTTGTGCATACGCAATCCTTACGCACAAGTGATTAAAAAAGAGTTTCACCCTTCTTACTTTAAAGCGCGGCTGCAAACCGCGGGAGACTTCAAACGAAAACGCCGCAAGGGCGCTTTCGGAGGAGATTTCGTTGGCAGTAAAATTCGATGTAATCGACGGGAAAATAATCGCTTCAGACGCGGCTAGCGTCGAGTCCCTCAACAAAGGGTTTTTCGGCGACGCCGTTGATGGAAAGAAAAACAAGCTTTCCCTCTCGCCCGAGGAAGCGCTTTACCTGAGCGACGTGCGCAACGCGGAAGTCACGCGCGCGGGAAAAAAACTCGACTTCAACCAGCTTGCGTTCGACCACCGAGACAAGCGCAAATTCCTTGCGCGTTACTTTTGCTACCGCGACTGGCGCGACCGCGGGCTCATCGCTCGAAGCATAACCGAAGCGCAAGGCGACTACGGCCGCTCGCCCGTGGTAAAATACCCGTCGAAAGACTTCACTCCCCCGAAAATCACTGGAAAAGGGCTTTTCTTCAACGACGATCTCATGACCACGCTGGACGAAGAGGAAGACAAGATTTTGTTCGAAAACTATTGGTTCGGCCAGTGGGGCACGTACAAGGCGAAAAAACACGGGAGGCTTCTCAAGCTCGACGCTTACGAAACGCTGTTTCTCATGCGGCATGCCGGGCTGAAATGCAACATCCAGGAAAAACGCATGGTGCAAGAAGCGTTGGCACGCAGGTCGGACTTCGTGTCTCTGTACAACGTCTACGAAGACTTCCGCCTGCGCGGGTTCGTCGTCAAAACTGGATTCAAGTTCGGCACTCATTTCAGGCTCTATTTCCCGGGCGCAGCGCCGTCGCTAGAGCAAGGCGAATGGATGCACTCGAAGCACGTGATCCACGTTTTCCCGCGCGAGGCGAAAATGCTCATCAGCGAATGGAGCAGGGCGATAAGGGTAGCGCACGGGGTGCGCAAGACGTTCATCCTCGCGATTCCGGGGGAAAAGCGCGTCGAACGCGAGGAGTTAGATTTTCTGCTTTACCACAGGCGCAAGGGTGGGTTGATTGAAAACCCGAAGGAGGACAAGCCGAAGTTCGTGATGATGGCTTTGAGCGAAGAAGAGGAAATAGGGGGCGCGGAACTGGCGAGGGCCATCGAACGGGCGAAGGAATTGGGGTTGGACTTGGTTTTGGCGATTTGCGACAGGGAGTCGAGCATAACCTACTATAGGGTAAAGCGCATTGAAATGCCGAAAAGCAAGTACGAGTACTACGAGATAGAATGGACTCAGCCTTGATGGTGTAAAAAATGAAGACTGTTCTCGTCACTGGCGGAGCTAAGGGAATCGGAAAGGGCATCGCACTCAAATTCGCGAAGGAAGGCTATTCGGTTTGCATCAACTATTTCCGCAGCGAAACGCAGGCGAAAGAAACCCTCGCGGAAATAAGCAAAATCTCGAAAGGGTTTGCAGTCAAAGGCGACGTTTCGAAAGAACCGGACGTCGAAAAAATCGTTGCTTTTGCGGTTGAAAAAATGGGTAAAATCGACGTGCTAGTAAACGACGCCGGCTTTGTCGGAAGAAAACCCGGAACCCAGATCGTCGAATTAAGCGAGGAAGAGTGGGACGAAGTCATGGGCATCAACGTGAAAGGGGTTTTCCTTATGACGAAGCACGTTGCAAAGCACATGATCGAGAAAAAAATCAAGGGGCGAATAGTAAACATTTCTTCCGTTTCTGGACTGACGCCATCCACATTGGCGGGAGCCCACTACGCAACATCTAAGCACGGTGTAATCGGATTCACCAGGAATTCTGCGAGAGAACTCGCAAAACACGGGATTCTCGTTAACAGCGTGGCGCCGGGATTCGTGAAGACCGACATGGTCAAGGTGTTCGGGGAAGAAAAACTGAAAGATTTTGAAGCCAAAACCCCGACCGGTTCGTTCTCCACGCCGGAAGACATAGCCGAAGCGGTGTTCTTTCTCGCGAACGCGCGCAACACAAACGGCCAAACGCTCGTCGTAGACGGCGGAATGCTGATGCACTGATGAACGAAATAAGGCGTTTTGAAGGCAATCCTTTCGACATTAAAGGATTGATTAGTGGTGAAATGCTCTTTCGCACGCAAAACGTGATTGAAAACCCGTCTGGGGCTGCCGGCCACTCAGAAGCAGACGCAAAAAAAGTTTTTTGGCAGCACCAGATTCCCGAGGAAATCATGCGCGAAAGAATGCCCGGGGCTGATGCTTACGTACAGGTGTTGAGAGACTATCCTGCAGGAACGAACATT
>DATDSY010000089.1:0-2935 GCA_035291125.1 Candidatus Norongarragalinales archaeon | reverse complement strand
GGAGTTGAACTGCACAGTGGGCAAGTCTGCAGTTGCAGGGTGGAATTGGGCGTAGGAAACTTCGCTTTTCTCAGATTCGTTGAACGTGAAGTCTTGCGAGGAGTTGACGCCTCCTATTCCCTCCACTGACAGGTACCAATCTCTCCAACTTGCAAGTCCGTCTTCCCAAAGCAGCACCCCGCCAATCCTTTGTATTTCGGCGTAGTTTTGAAGCATCGCGAAGTTCGAGAAAGTCAATTCGCTTGCTTCCCCCGCATAAATCACGGCATTATAGCCGAGCGGGTTAAGCATGCCGGCGTAAGTCCAGTCGTCTTCAGGGCTCAATCGCACTACACACGCTAAATCGCTTATGTCGTCGGATATCTGCCTTTCTTTCTCTAAAACTAAGACCCACCTGCCGTAACACCAAGTTGCCTCAAAATATTGCCTTGCGGATTCCGCGCATTGCCCGAATTCGTCGCATGCTAGGATTGTAAACCAATTCTGGCCTTCCAGGAAGCCTCGAGGGTGCACGCCGTACACATCAAACTCGGAGGGTCCGTGCCTGCGGATTTGAAGCGGGAAAGAATGGTCTCCATACATGCCTACGTGCGCGCTCGTAAGATTGGCATCCTCTCTTATTACGGCGCGCACTTCGAACGCCCCTGCTGCGGCAAACGGGTCAGCGAGCGTGTGATTGTCAGTTTTGATTTCCAAATACTCTGGCGGCAGGTAGTCGCGCACGCTTGTGTTGGTGGAATTGGAAACTTCGTTTCCCTCGAACAAAGCGCTCAGTCTGATTTCAATATCGCCTGCAGTCGTGGGCGTGAAAGGAATTTCGAGCGGGCGCGTTTCGTTGGGCGCGACTGCGCGCAATTCGCTCGAGTAGTCTGCGACTGCAACGCCTTGCTTGAACAGCACGGCTTTCGCAAGCACGTCGAGAGTCGCGTTCACGAGGCTGGTGAACGATGCGTTTAGAGTGTAATTACCGTTCAATTCCATTTGCGGAAGCGCTTGCGCAAACGTCATTTCTCCGAGCGAAGGCGCGGCTACTGCGACAGAAGCGGTGGTTTCACTTTTCGAAAAACCGTAGTGCACGCGCGTTTTAACGAGATACTCGCCGCTGGAAGAATTGGTTATGATGAGGCTCGTGAGGTTGGCTTCCTCACCCGGATTGACTTGCACTTGCGGCGAGTAGAAAAACTCGACTTCCTGGTTTTTCTTCACCAGGATTATTTCAAGCGTGGCGTTCAACGGAGTAAAGCCCGTATTGTTCACGGTCGCAGTCCAATCTGACTCCTCGCCTTTCGTAAGCAAAGAAGGGATTTGCATTGACGTGGTTTCAAGCGTTTCGGGTGCGGAAACGTTGAAGTAAAACGTTCTCGCTTCTTCAATCCCCCCGTCGACGTACAGCGTGGAGTCGACGCGCCGCAAGCCGCTTGAATTGAACGCAAGCTGGAAAGACTGTGTGAGCACTGCGCCGGCGGCCAGGTTTTGCAATTCGCTGTTCTCCACACTCTCGGTATTGCCGAAATAGTCTTTGAACTCCAAAGCAATTTGCGCGCCTTTCGGCGTCGTGCCGGTGTTTTTGTACTCGACCGTGAAAATTGCCGGAATGGTTTCAAAAACTTCCGCAGGATAGTCGATCGAATGCAGCCCTGCCGTGAAAGCAGCGCTTCTCTCT
Organism: Candidatus Norongarragalinales archaeon; assembly: GCA_035291125.1. Classification (GTDB taxonomy): domain Archaea; phylum Micrarchaeota; class Micrarchaeia; order Norongarragalinales; family Norongarragalinaceae; genus UBA10210. The sequence continues at coordinate 1,272 of DATDSY010000089.1, read as the reverse complement.
GCGCCCAGCACGCTGATGCGCACGGAATAATCCCCTTGAACTTCGGGTGTGTACGCCGCAGTCCAAGTAAAGTCGTTTTGGCGGGTGAACGAAAGCGGCCGGGTGCTCAAGTCCGGGAGCGTAATCGTGCCTTCAAGCGAGCCGAGCAGGGAAACGGTTTCAACGCTTATTTGCATTGGCGTGCCGAAGCGCGGTTGTTTGGGTGCGAAAGAAATTTTCGCTTGCGTCAAGTAGTCGTTCGCTGCAGTGAACGTGTTTCCGACGTTCAAAAACGTGCTTTCGCCCCTGCCGTTGGCATAACCTAGCTTTTCCCCGCCGTTTTCAAGCACAGCTTTCGCCTGCGCGGGAGAAAGCGAAGGGTGCGCCTGCAAAAGCAATGCAACCGCGCATGAAACGAAGGGCGTGCTCATGCTCGTGCCGCTGAAAGCGGCATAGCTGCCGGGAACTGACGAGAAAATGCTTACGCCCGGCGCGAGTATTTCAGGTTTTCCTGCATAGCCGTTGAACGAGCCCATTCCCGTAAAGCAAGCGAGAAACTTCGTCTTGTCGACCGCGCCGACGGTAATCGCCTTGTCGAAGCTTCCGGGGAAGGTTACGCCAGTGAACGGGCAGTTTCCGCAGGGACCGCAGTTGCCGCTCGCGGCAACCACGACCACGCCTTGCGCTATTGCCGCGTCAAGCGCAGCTGCCACAGCGGGGTCGTAACTTCCGTCTGTTGCCCCCAAGCTGAAGGAAAGGATTTGTGCTCCGTCGTTCGTGCCCGAGTTGCCGTCGGGGTCCAACGCCCAAGATATGCCTGCGAGGAGGGTTTCGGTGCTTCCCTCGCCGTTTGCATCCAAGACTTTCGCGTTGAGCAGCGAAGCTTCGGGAGCAACGCCGTTGTACGCGCCTTGCGTAGCGTTGCTTCCTGCTGCAATGCCCGCCACGTGCGTGCCGTGGCCGTTCAAATCTTCAGTAGTGTTGTCGTTAGTAAAGTCTTGCGCTTGGGCTATGCGTCCGGCGAGCATGGGGTGCGTGGAGTTGATGCCTGTATCCAAGATGGTGATGCGCACGCCGTTTCCTTTGAAACCAAGGGCGTTCCAGACGTAGGGCGCGTTGACTAGGGGAATGCTTTCGTTCAAGAACGGTTTGTAGGCGCGGGGGGCGGAGAGCGTGGCTTTTCCCGTCGCGGCCATTGCACGCAGTGCTTGCGCATTGCCTTCGACTTTCAAGACTCCGTTGTAGTCTTGGATTACTTTCAACCCTGCCGAAGCTGCCGCGGCGCGAAGTTGG
>DATDSY010000088.1:0-3835 GCA_035291125.1 Candidatus Norongarragalinales archaeon | reverse complement strand
AACCGCAAGGGCGTTAAAAAAAGCAGTTGGCGCTGCAGCGTAAACAAAGCTGCAAAACAAAAGCCGGCTAGCGTACTTTCTTCCTGCTGCGAGACTTGCTCTTCAACTTCGATTTGTTCCTGCGCTTGAGGAAGGAAATGCGCGTCCTGTTCCTGCTTTTCTTGCTCTTTAAAGCCATGTGAAAAAACACCACGACGAATTCTATAGTGAAAGGATTTTAACGGCGTGGGCTATAAGGTTTTTCATGGCATAGTTTTTGGTGAAGCGCGGTCTAGCGCGAGAAAAGGCATGCGGAACGATTATATAAAACTAAGTTTGATTATGTATTCAAATCGGCGATATGCACATGGATTCTCGAAACGTTTTAGTGGCGTTGGTTGCTGCAGCATTCATATTTTCTTTCTTCGCATTTCAGTCCACCAATCAGCTTATGCCTTTGAGCGGGGCTGCAATCAGGGTAAACACGATCACGCCGCCGCCTTCGCAAAACCAAGCTCGAGAACAGTCGCTAGTCCCCGCTGATTCGATAATAAGATGCAGCAGCACTGATTTGCTTGTCATCGAGAGGGCAGGAAACGTCAAGCCCAATTACGTCAGCCTAAATGCCGGCTCTAAAAAAGAAATCTTGCCGGGAGTTTTCAAGCTCTCGTTCCCGAGTGACAAGGCGAAAAAGGCGTTGGAAGTTCTCGCAGCGAATCCGGGCGTAGAGGCAGTCGAACGCGATTGCGAAGTAAGCCCGTCCTTTTTCCCAAACGACCCGTATTACCAATCTCAAACGAATCTCAGGCAAATGCACTTCGACTACGCGTGGAACTATAGCATAGGTTCTGCTTACGTGCGCGTGTCAAACCCCGACACTGGAGTGACTATGTCGCACCCGGATTTGATTAACATAGTCATACCCGAACTCGCTTACAACGTGTATGACGGCACCAACAACGTTGCTGACACTAACGGCCACGGTACTTCAACCGCAGGCGTGATGGCTGCAGAAACCAACAACGGCATTGGCGTTGCTTCGGGTGCGTGGGCCACGCACAGCAAGATAGGATTGATTCCGATTAAAGTGACCAACGATCCGGCAGGCTATGCTTATTTTTCAGTCATAGCCGCCGCGGTCAGATATGCGGCTGACAACGACGCTAAGGTTGTCAGTGTAAGCTACCAAATAGGCGGCTCGTATTCAATTGCAGCTGCAGGCGATTACCTCAATTCCAAAGGAGGATTGTTATTCGGAGCTGCAGGAAACTCCGGCAATAACCCAGGATTTCCAAACTTCAACAACACCCAAATAGTGTCGGCAGTCCAGTCTAACGACGTTATATACTCGTGGTCGAGCTTCGGCCAGCAGGTTGATTTCAGTGCACCAGGCTGCTCTTGGACCACTACTTTGGGCGGCTATGGCTCAAGGTGCGGCACGTCATTCGCCTCACCGCTGGCTGCATCGGTGGCAACGTTCTTGTTCAGCGCTTTTCCCAATGCAACGCCCTCGCAAGTTCTCAACGCAATGAAGGACGGAGCTGTTGATTTGGGAACCGAAGGTTACGATATTTACTACGGCTATGGACGGGTCGACGCTCTGGGAGCCATGCAGGCAATGGCTGGCGGCAACGAAACCATCCCGCCTTCGGTTTCATTCGCCTACCCGACAAACGGTTCCGTGATAAACGCGCCAATTGTAGTGCAAGTCCAGGCTAACGACAGTTCTGGAATCCAGAAGGTAGAGTTTTACGTTGACAACTCCTTGCAAGGCACCGACCTTTCTCCAGATGAAAACGGCTATTACACTTTCGCGTGGGACCCGGCATCAGTAACAGCAGGCCAGCACGAGTTTGAAGCGAAAGCGTTCGACAACTTCAATAATTCCAACAGCGATTTTGTTTCAGTAATCGTACCGAACGACATCATCCCGCCATACGTTAAGATATCACCATCAATCACAGCAGCTATACTTACCTGCCCCACCCTAGTGCGAGTGCGCGCTACCGATGCTAGCGGCATAAGCCGCGTTGAATTGTACGTGGACGACGCGCTTTACGGCACGGCATATACCGGTTCAAACAACTTTTATTCGTTCGAATGGAATGTCGCCCAGTACGCCAACGGCCGGCATTCATTGAAAGCAAAAGCTTTCGACACATACAACAATTCCAACTCCGACGAGCAGTTTCAGTATACACACGCCCAAGCACTGCCTTCGATCGCAATCACTTCACCGGCGAACGGCAGCAAGGTCAGGGGAAAGATTACAGTCACTACGACAGCTTCGGCAAACACTTTGCGTGCGAGCTTCTACATCAACAACACGCTGAAATTTACCGATTACGCCAAGCCGTTTTCTTACTCATTCAGCAGCAGCCCCTACCGCGGACAGACCATAGAAATAGCCGCGAAAGCGTTCAACTGCAACAACGCTAGCGCAACCTCCACCGTAACAGTAATGGTAACCTAAGACAATAATCATCGGAGAAGTCTTTTTCCTTGAAATTAGCCTTTCGCATATGACGCTATATTCCACCTGTTCAACCAGGCATTTTTAACTATTTAATCCATTAAAGATTCGATGAGCATTCTCGTGAAAAACGCGCTGGTCGTCACGCAAGACGCCCAGCGCAGGATAATCAAGGATTGCGACGTGCTAGTGCAAAACAACACCATCGCTAAAGTCGGGCGCAACTTGCACGAAAGCGCGGCGAAGAAAATCGACGGGAAAGGCAAAATCCTCATTCCCGGGCTAATCAACACGCACACGCACCTCGCGATGACGCTATTCAGGGGTTACGGAGAAGGGCTGGGTTTGAACGAGTGGCTCAAGGAAAAAATTTGGCCTGCCGAAAAAAAACTCAAGCCCTCCGACGTTTACGCGGGCTCGATGCTCGGGTGCGCGGAGTTGATTCGAACCGGAACAACCAGTTTTGCAGACATGTACTTCCACGAAGACCAGACTGCGAAAGCCGTCCTGCAAAGCGGGTTGCGCGCAACGCTTTCCTATACGGTAGCAGACTTTCTCGGCGAAGCGAGAAAGCAAGTGCTGCGCATGAAAAAAAGCCTGCGCCACAAGTACCGCGGAGGGCGGGTAACCATGAGCGTGGCGCCGCACTCGATTTACTCTTGCTCGCGCGAGCTTTTGGAACAAACGGCGGTTGCTGCAAAAGAACACAATATTATCACGCACATCCACTTGAGCGAAAGCAAGGGTGAAGTTTCCGACTGCCTCCACCGGGCGGGGCTGAAGCCCGCGTTTTACTTGAATTCCGTCGGCTTGATGAATCAAATGCTCGTCGCTGCCCACTGCGTTTGGCTCGACCAAACGGAAATAGATTTGTTCAAGCAGAAGGGCGGGGCTATTGCGTTGAATCCGGTCAGCAACTTAAAGCTCACGAACGGCGTAGCTCCCGCAAGGCGCATGATTGAAAACGGGCTTACGCTTGCACTGGGCACGGACGGAGCTTCGTCCAACAACTCCCTTTCGATGCTTGAAACAATGAAGTTCGCCGCGTTGGTTTACGGGTTGAGCGCGCAGGAAGCGCTGGATATGGCGACGCTCGGCGGGGCAAAAGCCTTGCATTTGAACGCGGGGAGCATAGAGCAAGGAAAGCTCGCAGACTTCGCGCTTTTCGACGCCACCGCGTTGGGAACTGCTCCGGCTATAAACCCTCTCGCGTCCGTCGTATTCGCTTCCTCGCACAGGGCCGTGAGCGATTTGGTGGTCGACGGCAAGATCGTCATGCGCGACCGCAAGATCCTGACTTTGAACAAGGAAAAGGTTATAGAAAACGCCGTAAAATGTTCGCAGCGACTCACGCGCTAGACTTCGCAAAACGCAATCCGCCGG
>DATDSY010000087.1:0-13599 GCA_035291125.1 Candidatus Norongarragalinales archaeon | reverse complement strand
AAATCCCATCGGAGGCTTTTCTATTCGCAGCATGGAAAAAGTGATTTCTTAAAAACTCCTTGCGCAAGATAATGTGCATGGCTTCTGAAATCCCGCCTTTCGAAATAACCCTCAAGCCTGACTCTAACCGCCCAAAGCTCTCAAGCCCTGTTTTCCAAAAACTAGAGCGGGGAATACTTGAAGATTCGCTAGCCGAAGCTTCGCTGGAGAAAGGCGAAGAGCCGAGGGTAATGCTCATCGTGCCTTACTACACTAAAATAAGGCGGCCTTTGAAAGCGATGCTCGCAAGCATAGAGAAAAACCAGAAAAACGAGCGAAACTTGGATAGGGCCAAAGGGATTATCCGAAAACTGGAAGGCCTGGGAATTGCGCACGTAGAAGAGTGGAAGCGAGCGGGAGTGCCAATGGGGCTTTTGAGGATAGGCACTGCCGCGAAAAAGAAGGGCTATCGCGTGGAAATTCTCGACGCGGTTTGCGAAGGCTGGGAACAAGAACGCGAATACTTTGAGAGCAGCGAAGGAAGCGTGATGGTCGCCTACGGCCTGGCGCGGCAGGAAATCGAAAAGAGAATCAGGGAATGCGCGCAGCACGTGGTCGGAATAACGTGCGATTACACGCACCAGTGGGGAAACGCTAGGGAAATAGCCGATTTGGCTAAAACCGTCAATGAAAAAACTGTCGTGGTGATGGGTGGAACCCACGCCCACGGCCTGCCTAACGATGTGCTGTTGGATTCTCCCACAGACTACGTGCTTTACGGGCAGGCGGACGCGACTTTCGTAGAGCTGCTGGATTTTCTCGCGAAAAAACCCGGATGCAAAAAAGCAAGGGAGATTGCGGGAATAGTTTTCAAGGACGCGGGGGAAATCGTGAAAACGGAAAAAAGAAAGTTCATGGATAATATCGACTCCATCGCCATCCCCGACTTGTCGCTAGTGAACCTTGATTTTTACAGCCGTGAATTCCATTCGGCGGGCAAGAGAAAAAGGAAGGGCGGCAAGCTCATATACGGTTTTGCTTCGATAGGCTGCAACATCGGCTGTACGTTCTGCACTATTCCCGGCGCGCAAGGCAAATGGACGCCTTCCAGCGAAAAGACTTTTGACGAGTATTTGGCGTACATAACCGGGCTGGGCGTGAACGAATTCCTGGTGGAAGACGATCACTTGTTCCAAGACCCGCTGTTCGCGTTGAAAGTGTTTGAAAAACTTAAGAAATACGACTTGGCTTGGGTGGAGGAAGGCGGGGTGAGCCTGTTTAGCCTGATTGCGCTGCTGCCCGAAGTCGGGGTGGATTTCATCCTGCAGGGAAACACCAACGCCCTGAAAATGAAGCTTATCCTCGAAGCGAAAAAAAGCGGTTTGACTACGCAAGAGTTGATAAGAAAAATGGCTGAGAGCGGGTGCTACAATATTTATCTTGCGGTGGAGTCGGCAAACGACTCTTCGCTTTCAGAGTCTAACAAGCCGACGCTCAACACGAACGAAGCGTTCGCAAAAAAAGTCATCGGCATGCTTCACGAAAACGGAATCCACACTACCTGCGGTTTGATGCTGGGTTTCATGAACCCGCTTCCAGGCGGAATTACGCATGCTGAAACGGTAGAGCAGATAGACAATACGATCGAGTACGGAAAGAGGCTGAAGGATGCGAATGCCGCTTTCATCAACCCCTTCATTTTCACTCCCTTGCCGGGAGCGCCGCATTTCGCCGGCCTAAAGCAATACTGCATCAAAAACACTGACGAAGGTTTTTCGCACGAATTCGGCACGCTGCAATGGTGCGGCGACCTTACCCGCGACGAACTGAGTTTGCTTAGGGTTGATTGCCTGATTCGCGCCAACGGGATCGAAAGCTACAAGGAAACGCTGAGAACTGGAACTTGGGCTGTATCCCAATACTAGCCTGAAACTTTGCCAAGCATCACGATGCTTTTTATTCCCGCAGGCGCATGTGTTATATAGCGAATTCTTTTTTTTAGTGGGTCGATTAAAATGCCGTTTGAAGACAAGCACGCTGAAGTGGATTTGAAGCTTTACAAAGAGCTGGCGAAATTCGGCTATACGCCCCTAACCTTGCGCCAGTCTTACAACTCGCTGCAAACACTCCACGAGTTCCTGCAGTTCATAGGCGCGAACCAGTATTACAGCGAGTCCGTCAACAAGAAAATATTCCTGCTCGGCTTGGACGCCGACTACGCCGTCCTTTCAACCGAGGAATTGATGTTGAAGGAAAAAAATTTTGTGGACGAAGTGCAGCGCGCGCTGATGCTCAAGCAAAAGCCCAAGCTCGACGGAAAGAAGCTGGGAGAGTTCAAAAAGCAGGTTGAGGAAGTAGAAGGGCAAGTGCTTGCGCTGACGGGCAACGCAAAGAAGTTGATACTGCAAATTCGCGGCGAATTTGAAGACCGCCAGTCGTTCGACTTCAAACGCCACTGAACCGGGGCGGAAAGCTGGTTCGCCAAGCGTCCTGCATGAGAAAACCAGCGATTAAAATGGAGCGAAACCCTTTCCTAGATTTTTTGAGGTTTTTTTCCGCAGAGCTGGTTTTGGCTGGCCACCTGTCGGTTGCCCTGGGAATTCCCCTGATTTTTTTGGCCCAGCTGGGCGTTTACTTTTTCTTTCTTCTTTCTGGTTTTTTGATTTGCAAAACCGTTTTTGAAATGAACGAAAAATCTCTGGGATTCAAGGCTTATTTTTTGAGCAGGTTTTGCAGGATATACTCCGGCTTTGTCCCGGCGTTGGCGTTTATCTTTCTGGTTTCAAACCAGGGTTATCTTTCCCTTGACGTTCTTTTTGCAAACCTGCTGATGCTTCAGGGCCTGCCTTTGAACCTAGCCTTGTTCGGCGGGCTCGGTTTTAACTTGCCTCGTGAAATTCCAGTGTTTTTGGGCGTGACTCCGCTGTGGACTTTGTCCGTGGAATGGTGGCTATACCTGTTTTTCGGCTGGATTTTCTTGAAAAAAGGCAGGGGGCCATTGTTTTTCGGCGGAGCCGCCTTGTTTTTCATAGTACCGTTTTTGTTCCTGTCCTTTTCTTTCTCGGCGGTGGTGCTCGCTTGGTTCGGCGGCGCAGTAGCATTCTGGCTTTACAAAAAAATAGACTTGAAGCGTTTTCTCTGGTGGTTCATAGCTTTTTCAATCGTTAAAATACTCTTGGACTTGATGCTGAAATTAGATTTGTATTCCGACCCAGCGCTGGTTTTCTTTCTGGCCGGCGTTTTCTTTAGTTCGGTTCAGGCGTTCGAGCGGGTGCAGTTCGGAAAGTGGGGCGGATTGGCCGTGTCTGAAGGGGCGGGTTTTTCTTACATTCTATATTTGATTCATTATCCTTTGATTCCAGTTTTACTGCTAGGCATTGCGGCATGGCAGCCGGTGCAAGCGCTGGCGGTTTTTGCTTCCATAAATGCAATTGCATGGTGCCTCGCTTTGTTTACCGAACGGCAGAACAAGCGGCTTTTGAAGTTTCTGCGGGGATTTGCCGGGGCATGAGCGTTTTCTGCCGCCAGGAGCCCGAAAGAAAAGCTTTTATAATGCTTTTAAGCATTTTCTATTCTAAGTCTTTTAGCGAATCACGTTTTTTTCGTTAGAGCTTGAAAAGTTGGTTTAGAATGACGTTCGTTTGTGGGAATTGCGGCAAGGAATACGAGTTCAAGGAACTGAGTTTTATCCGTTGCTTGTACTGCGATTCGAAAGTGCTGTTCAAGAAAACCCCTCCGGTGGCGAAAAAAGTTTCGGCCGACTGAACGGGTGGCAATCGCGTTCTTTTGTGAACGCGATCAAGTAAAAGCGGTTTTTCGAGCAAGCGAAAATTGTGTTTACAGAGTGTTTGATGAAAAATGGGAAAACGTGGTCCCCGCGCGGGAAGCAGAAGCTTTTGGCACCGAGGAAGGGCAAGCCGCATTACTCCTAGAGTTCGCTCTTGGGGTTCGCAAGGCGGAGTGCAGGGTTTTCCCGCTTTCAAGGCTGGAATGGCGCACGCTCTCGTGGTAGACGACAGCGCTTCGCCGTTCAAGGGGCAGGAAGTCGTATGGCCGATAACCGTTTTGGAAGTTCCTCCTGTTTTCGTTTACGCCGTAACGCTTTGGGAAAAAACGCCGTACGGCTTGAAGGCTATAACGCAAATAGATTCGAAAATCCACCCCAAGCAATTGTCGCGCGTTTACACTCCGACGAAGAAGGAAAAGAACGCGGCGGAAGAAATCAAGAAGTTCGAAGGCAGGGTTGCGCAGGCGCGATTGTTGTGCTGCACCCAGCCTTGGAAAATCAATTTGAAGAAAAACCCTGATGTTTTTGAAGTGGCTTTGGGCGGGAGCGCCGCAGACCAAGTTGCCAAGGCCGGAGAGCTTTTGGGCAAGGAATTGAGTGCGAAAGACGTTTTTTCCGACGGAGAAGTTGTGGATGCGATTGCAGTTACGAAAGGGAAAGGGTGGGCCGGCGTGGTAAAGCGCTACGGCGTTTCGCTCAACATTCGCAAGGCTTCCAAATCGCGCAGGCACGGAGGCTCTATAGGCCCCGAGAGGCAGGCTAAAGTCATGTACTCCATTCCCCGCGCAGGACAGCTCGGATTCCAAAAGCGAGTGGACCGCGGAAAGCGCATAGTCAAGATTTCCGACGATTTCAAAACCGTCCGCTCTTTCGACAATTACGGAATGATTCACGGTTCTTTCATCGCCTTGAAGGGCAGCGTTCCAGGACCGCAAAAAAGGTTCGTTTTATTGAGAAAACAGGTTTTCGTGCAGCCCGCGGTAAAGGCTGTTGAAGTAAAGCAATTGATAGCGTGATTTTTTTAGGGAAAGTGGTTTTTCATGAAAGCAAACGTCTTGAAAATGGATGGAAGCGCGAACGGCAGCGTCGAATTGCCCGCGCAATTCTCCACGCCCTACAGGCCGGACGTCATCAAACGCGCGTTCTGGGCTTTCACTTCTCTACAATGGCAGCCGAAAGGCGCTTTCCCGCTCGCGGGAATGCAGAACACCGCGGAATACTACGGCAGGCGTGCAGCCTGGCGTCAGACTATCAACACCGGCCGCTCGCGCTTGCCGCGAGAGAAACTCTCTGGAGGGCGGAGCGGAAGGGTATTGCGGGTTCCTCATGCAGTGAAAGGAAGAAGGGCGCATCCGCCGAAGCCGGAAAAGATTCTCGTTGAAAAAATAAACGCGAAAGAAAAAAACCTTGCTTTGAGAAGCGCCATTGCCGCGACGGCAATCGCTCAAATCGTTTCATCCCACGGGCACGTTTTGGGAGCGAAAACGCAGTTGCCAATCGTCGCAGAAAACTCGCTGGAAAAAGCCAGCAAGACTTCGGACGTGAGGAAATTCCTGGTTTCAATAGGGCTCGACAAAGAGCTGGCGAAGGCAGGCGCTTCGAGAACCCCCCTCTCGGGAGTCGCTGGACGCAGGGCAGGCGGGCACAAGCAAAAGAAAAGCGTTTTGATTGTTTACGGCAGTGAGGACTCCGCAATAAGCAAGGCAGGTCGGAATTTGGCCGGCGTTGATTGCATAAGCGTCGAAAAACTGAACGCCGAACTGCTCGCTCCTGGCGGAACCGCCGGGCGCTTGTGCGTGTGGACGCAAGGGGCTTTGGAAAAGCTTTCGAAGGAAAATTTGTACTTGTAAATTAGTTTTGAAAAAAAGTGGTTTCGGATGACTGTTGTTTTGTACGCGCTTGCTTCGGAAAAAGCCGTTTCTGGCATAGAAAGGGAAAACAAGCTTACTCTCGTAGTAGAAAAAGCTTCGACCAAAAACCAGGTTAAGGCCGAAGTTGAGAAGAACTACGGGCACAAGGTCAAGAGCGTGAACATTTTGGTAAGCCCGCACGGAGTCAAAAAAGCCATGGTGGCTTTCGAAAAGCCCGGCGTGGCGTTGGAATTTGCAGCGAAACTTAAGGTAATCTGATTTTTGCAAAATGGTTTGATGAAAAATGGGAACTCGCTTAAGGCAGCAAAAGAGGGGGAAAGGCTCTCCCGCATTCCGTTCTCCAGGACACAGGTTTTTGGGTGACGTGAAATACGACTTTCCGTACGACAAGACCTCCAAGGGAGTCATTGCAGGCTTCCGCCACGATCCGGCTAGAGACGTTCTGGTCGCGGACGTGAGGCTTGAAAACGGGAGGAAGTTTTACAACCTCGCTGCCGAAGGAATTTCCCTAGGAGATGAAATTCAAATCGGAAAGGACGCGCAAGCAGCATTGGGCTGCATAACCGCCTTGAAAAACGTTCCAGACGGAACCGCAATATTCAACGTTGAACTGCGCCCAGGCGACGGCGGGAAGCTCTCGCGCTCTGGCGGAACTTCGTGCTACAAGCTTGCGGAAGACGAGGACAGCGGACTGATTTCAATCCGGCTTTCCTCGAAGGTAGTAAAAGTTCTTTCTCCGGCGTGCTTTGCCACAGTTGGCATAGCGTCTGGCGGAGGGCGCTTGGAAAAGCCCTTCCTCAAGGCCGGTGCAAAGTTCCACAAGATGCACGCGCTCAACCGCTACTATCCGCATGTGCGCGGAAGGGCAATGAGCGCTTACGACCACCCGTACGGTGGAAAGACTGGTGGAAAGCCCACTACGGTTTCGCACGGCACTCCGCCGGGCAGGAAGGCGGGCCACATCGGCGCGCGCAAGACCGGCAGGGGGAAAGGCAAAAGCAAAGACAAGAGCGTGATGAAATCAAATGGCTAGAAAAATAGTTTTCAAAGGCATTGAAGTAGAGAACATTCCCTCACTCAGCATGGAAGCTTTCCTAAAGCTCATTCCCTCGACCTCGCGCAGGACGCTCAAGAGGATGGGAACGCAAATCAAAAAGTTCATAGAAAAACTGCGCAAGCACGACTTTACGAAAAAACCGATGAAAACCCACTTCCGCCAGGCGGTAATCCTGCCGGAAATGCTGGGCAAGCGCTTTCTAGTTTACAACGGAAAGGATTACGTCGACATTCTCATTCTTCCTGAAATGCTCGGGCACAAGCTCGGCGAGTATTCGCACACGATAAAGATCGTCAGGCACTCCGGGCCCGGAATCGGGGCTACCCGCGGTTCCAAGAGCGTCGAGCTTAAGTAAGAAAGTTGGAAAAAAAACACTGCGTGGTTTTGAAAAACATGGGTTTGTACAAGTATTCAATGGCTGAAGATGAAGGCGTAAAGACTGCTAAAGCGCAGCAGCACGACATGAACTGCAGCTACAAGGACTTGAGCCAGGTTTTCGCAGCCATTCGCGGCAAACGCATTGCAGACGCTCGAAAGGTTTTGGATGAAACTATTTCCATGAAAAAAGCCATCCGCTACCACAAGTTCGCCACGAAAATAGGCCACAGGAGCGAGTTGGGCGGAAAGAAAGGGCGCTATCCGAAGAAGGAATGCAAAATAGCCCTGGCATTGCTTGAAAACGCCGTTGCGAACGCGGTGCAGAAAGGCATGGACGAAAGCGCGTTGTACATAAAACACGCGGCGTCGTACAAGCAAAACGTCTTGAAGCGTTACCGCAATTACTTCGTAGGCTCTAGGACTTTGGGTTACGGAAAGCAGGCGATTTGGAGCAATTACGTTACTTGCTGGGCAGAAATGGTTTTGGGCGAAAGGCAAGGCGAAGCAAGCTCTGCTGACAAAAAGGCAAAAGCGAGGGAAAAAGCACCTAAAGCTAAGGAACGCGAGCCAGCCCCGAAACAGGAAAAAAAGGCTGAACCCTCGGAAAAGAAGCCCGCTGCAGCAGCGAAGGCTGCCGATGCGGTGAAAAAGGAGTAATTTCTTTTTTGGATTTTTAAACGAAAAAGGTGTTTGATTGGCTGTTGAGAAAAAGTTTTTGAGAAAATCGCTGAACGACTTGAAAGTCAAAAACTTTTTGTACAAGGAACTAGAGCGAGCGAGCGTCTCGAAAATAGAAATACAGAAAACTCCGATTGCAACGCGAATCATGGTGGAAGTGCGCAGGCCCGGAGTAGTGGTGGGAAAGCGAGGCAAGTCGATCAAAGACTTGTGCAACACGCTCGAGAAAGACTTCGGCATTGAAAACCCCCAAATCGAAGTGATTGAAGTTTCAAAGCCTTCTTTGGACGCCAGGCTCATGGCGGAGAAAATCGCCAGGCGCATAGAATCAAAGCCCAACGTCAAGCCTGTAATGAGAATGGCATTGCAGGAAATAATGGGCGCTGGCGCGATGGGCGCGGAAATCCGCGTTGCAGGCAAAATCGTCGGGAAAGGCGGGAAGGCGAAAACGTTTTCCGCCCGCTCTGGAATCATGAAGAAAAGCGGAGACCAGCTGCGTTTGGTGAACGAAGGGCATTACACCGCGCATTTGAGCGCCGGAACCGTTGGAATACGCGTCCGCATAGTGAAGCCGGGAACTGTTTTTTACGACAAGAAGAAAATAGAGGCTGCCAAAGCAGCAGCCTTGGAAGAAAAACTGGCTGCGGAAGCCGCTGCGGCACAGCCAGCTGAAATAAAGATAGAAGAAACTGTGCAAGAAAAGGCCGAAGAAGCGGCAGCTTGATTTAAACGGTGTTGAAAAACCATGGCAATAACGAAAAAAAAGGACTTGAAGGGATTGTCCGCAGCGGACCTGAAGGCGAAAATCGGGCAGATGGAACTAGAGATTGCGGCCGAATTGTCCGCAATGAAGTCTTCCGGCAGGCCGGCGAACGCAGGCCGATTGAGGCAGGCGAAGCGCCTGAAGGCGAGAATACTAACCTTATTAACCCAAAAAGGAGAAAAAACTTCGTAAGCTAGCTTTGTGTTTTAGCGTTGACAGCGAGTCGGGTGAACGAAATTTCTGAAATAGACCCTTTGACCGGATTGCCCAAGGAATTGGGCGTTTTCGAGGAAATCGAAAAGCAGACTAAGGCGGAATTGAAAGTTTATACGACCCGCCAGCGCTTCAAAAAGCTGGTTACCGTCGTAGAAGGCTTGAAGGCGAGCGAAACAGACGGAGTGGCGAAAGAACTCAAGCACAAGCTCGCGTGCGGCGGAACCGCAAAGAAAGGATTCGTGATTTTACAGGGAGACCACATGGTGAAAGTGGTGGATTACCTGGTGAAAATGGGTTATCCCAAGGAAGTCATAAAAACCAGGCGCACGGAGTAAGCGCCCTGGCGCCGAGCGAGTGAAAAGGTTTTTATTCGCCGGACTGGCAGATTATATTCTTCAATAAAACGCGTTTATGAAAATCGACGCTTCCGCCTTGGACCGAAAGCGCTGGACTTTGCTTTCGCACGCGGAGTTTCTCGCTGGAGAACTCATCGGCGAAACTGCAAAGATTGAATGGAGCAGCGGCAAAGGCTTCCAAGGCCTTGAAGGAAAAATAATGGACGAAACGAAAAACACTTTCGTCCTCGAAACAGTGAAAGGAAGAAAAACCGTTCCGAAAAAAGAATGCGTTTTCTTTTTCCCAGAGCGCGGAGTCCGCGCCGAAGGGGAACTGCTTGTTTCGCGTCCAGAAGACAGGACGAAAAAAATCGCCAGGCTTTCAGCTAGGCGTTAACGTCTTTCAACCGCCCCTACGGGCGTGTTACCAAAAGGTTTCGAACGAAATGGTTTCATGCAGCGATCTGAATTGCCCGAAGCACGGGAACTTGCGCGTGCGCGGCACTGTAAAGAAGGGCTTTATAGCCAGCGCCAAGGCGAAGTACACCGCCGTGGTAGTAATCCCCTCGGTTTCAACAGTCGGCAAGTACGAAAGGCTTGAAAAAAGAAGGGGCAAGATTCACGTTCACATTCCCCCTTGCGAAAGCGTCAAGGAAGGGGACCTCATAGAGTTCGGAGAATGCAGGAAAATTTCGAAGACCAAAAGCCACGTTTTCACTGGTAAAGTGAAGGAACAAAAGGGTTGAAAGGAAAATGCTCGGTTTAGCCGCTAAAGTCGGAATGGCTTTGACCATCGGAACGCAAATGGTTTGCGACGACAACAGCGGAGCGAAAATCGTAGAAATAATAGGCGTGCAGGGCGCAGGAACGCGCTTGAGGCGGTATCCCGGCGCCGGCATAGGCAACGTGGTGACCGTGGCGGTCAAGAAAGCGTCGAAGCCCGAAATGATTAAGAAAAAGGAAAAGGCGCTCATAGTGCGCCAGAAAAAAGAATTCCGCCGCGGAAAACAGCGCGTGCGCTTCGAGGACAACGCGTGCGTCTTGATCGACGATACGGGGCTGCCGAAAGGAACCGAAATAAAAGGGTGCGTGGCGCGCGAGATTGCAGAACGGTTTCCGAAAGTAGTCGGAGTCGCGTCGATAGTGGTTTGATTTTTATTGATTGTAGTTTTGTGATGCAAAATGAAGTATTCCAACGCCTCGTCTCAACCGAGCAAGAAAAGAAAGGCATTGTTCAACTCGCCTCTGCACTTGAAGCAAAAGCTCGTTTCAGTGCATTTGGGCAGGGAACTCCGCAAGCAGACGAAAAAACGCTCGATTGCCATACGCAAGGGAGACAAGGTTTTGGTTTTGCGAGGAAAGTACAAGAAGAAGGAAGGGCTGGTTTCGAGGGTTGACCTGGGCACGCTCAAGATTTTCGTGGAAGGGATTACGGCGAAAACGCAGAGGGGAAAAGAATTTCCGGCCGGGCTTAATCCCGCGCACTTGGTAGCGCTGCAATTGGCAGAACGGAAAAAGAAGGCGAAAGCCGCTCCGGCGCAAAAGGCCGGCTCTAAGGAAGCAAAGAAATGAAAAAGTGGTTTTGAATGGCTGGACACGGACGACACAGGCACTTGAACAGGCAAAACCTGTCTCTCGTAACGAAAATAGCGAGGAAAGGCAAGAACAAGTGGGTGAAAAAGCCCATTCCTGGCAAGCACTCTCAATCGGCTTCGATTTCCCTAGTCATGCTTTTGCGCGAAAGGCTTTCTCTCGCAGAAAACGCCAGGCAGGCGAAAAAGCTTTTGAACAACGGAGAGGTTTTGATAGACGGGCTCAAAACAAAGTTTTTGGGCGTGCCGGTAGGGCTCATGGATGTTGTTTCCATTCCCAAGCTCTCTCTGCACTACAGGGTCGCGATTTCGAAAGGAACTATCGCGCTGAAGGAAATAACCGCAGAGCAGGCGGGAGTGAAATACTGCAGGATAATCGGAAAAACCACTTCAAAGAAAGGGAAAGTGCAGTTGAACTTGCACGACGCCCGCAATTTCGTGATTGAAAAGGAAGAAGACCGGTTCAAGACCGGAGACACCATCCTCACGTCCATTCCAAAGCAGGAAATAAAAGGGATTTTGAAGATGGAGAAAGGCGCGAAATGCCTGGTGTTCAAGGGAAAGCACGCCGGAACCGTGGGCGTTCTGGAAGGCCTAATGGAAAGGGCGGGAAGCAAGGCCACGGAAGCAAAGCTCAACGCTGACGGAGTGAGCTTCATCACGCTAAAGAATTACATCATAGTCGTCGACGACAAGTTCTAAAAGAAGTGAAATTGCAAATGGCCGTTTTCAACAGGGTTTTTTTGGAGAAAGTCACGCTCAACATAGGCGTTGGCGAAAGCGGAGCCGCCTTGGAAGCGGCGAAAACGCTTTTGAAAAACGTTTCCGGGCTGAACCCCGTGCAGACGCTGGCGAAAGACCGCAATCCAACCTTCAAAATCAGGAAGGGCGACGCGATCGGCGCGAAAATCACGCTTCGCGGAAAGAAGGCGGAAGAAGTTTTGACCCGTGCCCTGCAGTCCGTGGACAAGATAGTTTCTTCCAAGAGCTTCGACGACAACGGAAACGTTTCGTTCGGAATAAAGGAATACATAGATTTTCCTGGCTTGAAGTACGACCCGAAAATCGGAATGATGGGCTTCGACGTGTGCCTTTCGCTCAGGAAAAAAGGCCTGCGCGTTTCGCAAAGGCGCATTGCAAAGAAAAAGCTTCCTCGCAAACAGCGGGTTTCCAGCGCAGAGGCGAAAGCGTTTCTCGAAAAAACTTACGGAGTTAGCATAGCTGGCGCCGCTTGAAGGCGAATGGTGCGTTTGATGGCTGACAAATTCGACACGAAATACAAACACCGCGGGCTGCGGAAATGCAAGCTTTGCGGCAACGTCCGCGGGCTAATCCAAAAGTACGGCCTGTACGTATGCCGAAAGTGCTTCAGGGAAAACGCGGAAGAATTGGGATTCAGGAAATACGGTTGAAAAAAGGGGTTTTGAAAAATGGATACTCTCGCCAACGCACTGAACTGCCTGAAAGTGGCAGAAACCAAAGGCAGGACGCAGGCGAAAATAAGGCCAGCTTCGAAAACCATCCGGGAAGTCCTGCTCTTGCTCCAGAAAAAAGGGTATATCGGCGAATTCAAGTTTGTGGACGACGGAAAGAGCGGGGAGTTCATCGTGACGCTCGCAGGAAAAATCAATGACGCCGGCGCGGTAAAGCCGCGTTTTGCGGTCTCCAAGAAAACGTGGGAAAAGTTTGAAACCAGGTTTCTCCCAGCCAAGGGCGTGGGCATTCTCGTAGTTTCGACTCCCCATGGAATACTTTCGCACACCGAAGCGCAGGAAAAGAATTCGGGCGGAAGGCTGTTGTGCTTCGTGTATTAAGAGTGGTTTTTGAAATGGTAGCGAAAAGCGTGAAAATTCCCGAAGGCGTTTCGGTAGAAGCCGCAAACGGAATGCTTACCGTAAAAGGGCCTCACGGCACGCTGGAACGGGCGTTCAACACGCGCATTGTAGACGTCAAGCAGGAAAACGGTGAGATAAAAGCCGTTCTCAAAGGAAGGCTCACCCGCAAAAAGCAGGCGGTCACGAAAACCGTGGAAGCGCACTTGAAAAACATGTTCGAGGGAGTGTCCAAGAAATTCGAGAAAAAAATGCAGCTGGTTTACTCGCACTTTCCCATTACGGTAGAAGTGAAGGGAAAGGAAATTTTCATAAAAAACTTTCTCGGCGAGAAGACCGCGAGAAAGGCGAAAGTCATCGGAGAAGCGAAAGTTGAAGTGAAAGGCCAGGATATAGTGGTTTCCGGCGCGGACGTCGAGTCGGTCGGGCAGACCGCCGCGAACATCCGCAAGGCGACGCGCATCACCAAACGCGACGAACGCGTTTTCCAAGACGGGATTTACTACGCAATTGAATGAAAAGTGGTTGAATAACATTATGACTGAAGAAAAGAAGAACGTTGTAAGGAAATTGCCGAAATTCGTAAGGCAGAACCGCGCGCAGAAAAAGCGCGTCGGAGCAGCGTGGCGCAAGCCTCGCGGCATCGACAACAAGCTGCGCATAAAGGAGAAGGGCTACGGCTTTCTCCCGAAAATTGGGTTCAGGACTGCCAAGAGCGATAGGGGTTTGCACCCCAACGGCTTGAAGGAAGTTTTGGTATGCTCCATGAGCGGCTTGGCTTCGCTCAAAGGCGTGGCAGTCCGCTTTTCGGCAACCATCGGGCGGAAGAAAAAGGCTGTGCTGGTTGCGGAAGCAAAGAAACTGAAGTTGAGGATTCTTAACGAGTGATTGAAAATGGGTTTGGGCACTATACGACGGCTGGCTGCAAGCATTGCGAACGCCGGCCAATCGCGAATCAAGATTATTGACGCGGCGAAAGCCAAGGAAGCGCTTACGCGCGACGACGTGCGCTCGCTCCTAAAGCAAGGCGTCATCGTAATAGAGCAAAAGAAGGGCGTAGGGCGGAGCAAAGCGCGCTTCAAGCACTCGCGCACCCACTCGGGCAGAAGGC
>DATDSY010000086.1:0-7081 GCA_035291125.1 Candidatus Norongarragalinales archaeon | reverse complement strand
GCGCTTGCTGCGGCGAAAAAAGCGAAAGTGGTTTTGAAGAAAGGGGGCGTTGTTGCCGTAACCGCCGGCCCGAGGCTTGAAACGCCCGCGGAAATCAAGGCTTTCGCAAAACTCGGTGCGAACCTCGTGGGAATGACTACTTCCCCGGAAGCCACTCTCTCGCGCGAATTGGGGTTGGAGTATGCGGCGATTGCAGTCGTTTCAAACCACGCTGCGGGAGTCAAGCGGTTCGCGCCTTCGGGCGCCGGAATCGCCGCCGTAGCAGCAGCCCAGGCGCACAAGGCGGCGAAAATCGTGGCGGAATTAAGTAAATAAAACGCGTTGCAGTGATTGTACTCATGCCCCTCGACTTGTTCGTTCTCGCGACCGCTTTGCTGCAGCAGTACGGCTTGCTAGGCTTGTTTCTCGTCCTGTTCTTCTCAGCTTCGCTTTTGCCCTTTCCGTCCGAACCGTTCTTGATTTTGGGACTGAAGATTTGGAGCGCAGAAACGATTTTTGTAGTCACGGTCGTCGCTTCCACGCTCGCCGCCCTCATAAACTACGCTGTCGGACTGAAGGGAGTGCACACGTTTTTGGTCAAGCGCGACCCCAAGGGCGAGCACAAGGCGGAAAAGCTGTTCGAAAAATGGGGTTGGCCCGTGCTTTTGGCAAGCCCGTGGCTTCCGTTCGTAGGAGACTTGCTGCCGTTGGTTGCGGGAACTCTGAACATGGACTGGCGCAAGTTTCTCGTAGTCATAATAATAGGCCGTGCGATAAAGACCGTCGCGGTGTTGTGGTTCGGCCAGGCGCTGTTCGGCTTCACCGGACTTTGAGCAAGCCGAGTTTTTCCAAAGCCAGGAAAACTACTCCAACGCGCGTCGAGTCTATGAACGCTTTTGATTTTATTTTTCCCATGAGCTGCGCAATTTCAAGTTCGTGAACTTCAATTTCCTCGCTTTCGTCCAAATCCTGCCCGTGAGCCTTTTCCCCGTGGACCGCCAGGAACGAGTGCAGCATCACGGTGTCGCCAGCGGCGTTGCCTGCGTAAGCTCCGAGGGGAATGAATTTTTTAGCGCTGAACCCTGTTTCTTCCCTCAACTCTCTCTTGGCAGCCTGCAGAGGAGTTTCGCCTTTGTTGATGTAGCCCGTGGGCAAGTCCCACACGATTTTATCGGCGCCAGGCCGGTAGTGGCGTATTGCAACAACCTTGCCTTTCTTGGTGAGGCAAAACACGCATACGGCGTTTGGCTTTTTGACTATGAACCACCTGATTTTCTTGCCGTTCGGCGTCAGGAATTTTTGTTCAACAACCTTCCACCAAGGGTTTTTGAAACGCGTTTTTTCCGAAAGCATTTTCCATTTGCCGATTTTCATTTCAAACACCGTTTTTCCATGCGCGCTTACAGCCGAATTTTCAGTTTCCCGAGCTTTCGCAGCGCGAGGAAAACCGCCACGATGCGAGTGGCGTCGAAAAACTCTTTAGACTCTATTTTTTGCATGAGCTGCTTTAGCGTGAGCTCTTTCACTTCGATTTCCTCGCTTTCGTCCAAATCCTGCGCGTGCGAACGCGTTCCTTCCAACGCCAGGAACGCGTGGAACGTGGTGGTAGTGGCTGAAGGGTTCGAAGCGTAACTGCCCAGCTCGATAAATTTCCTTGCTTTGAAGCCGGTTTCTTCCTTCAGCTCGCGTTTCGCCGCCTGCAAAGGCGTTTCCCCCTTGTCGATGCGGCCGGTCGGCAAGTCCGTGATAATACGGTCTATTCCCGCGCGGTAGTGGCGTATTGCAACTACCTTGCCTTTCTTGGTGAGGCAAAACACGCAGACTGCGTCTGGCCTTTGGATGATGTGCCACTGCGTTTTCCTCCCGTCAGCGAGCTTGTATTCCCGCTCAACAAGCGTAAGCCAAGGGTTGTGGAACTTGGTTTCTTCCGAAAGCATCTTCCATTTTCCAACGCGCATGAACTTCACCCTAAAACCATTTTTCCAGCTGCCCTTGCTTGGAGTCGACCGGCTGCTTGAACGCGCGGGCGAGCGAATTGTCGACGCGCTCTTGCGAGAAATCGCGGTCGAGCATGAACTCCGCGATTTTCTGCCTCTCGGGCTTTCCAGCGCGCAATTGTTCCTTGGAAACTTTTTCAGTCTGCGGGTTCAAAAACAATTCTTCGACAGGTTTCCAGTCCATTTCTTTTTGCAGCTTTGCCAAAATAGCATTGAATGAATCGTATTCTTTCACGAGCTTTAACGCCTTTTTAGGGCCTATTCCGTAAATGCCTTCGTTGAAGTCCGTTCCGCTGAGGATTCCGATCCAAACCAGCTTTTCGCGTGTTATGCCGAGCGCCTTCAAGCTTTCTTCAAGCAGAATTTCTTCGGGTACGACTTCCACATATTGATCGCGGCGCGGGAGCTTCTTGCGGCCGGAGATAGTTAAATTGCGAACCAGTATTGGCGCGCCGAACAGCATCGCGTCGTAGTCTTGTGAAGCGGCCGCGCGCACCACGCCCTCGCTTGCCATGAACGAGCATTGAGCTTCGCCCTCGCTTTTCGCCTGCACCCACGGCAATCCCATGAGCGTCAAGAGCTCTTTCGCTTCGCCCACCATTTCCCTGGTGAGTTTGGAAGTGCGTTGCGCAAGCACTCCAGCCCGCGCGATGTCGCCTTGCTCCAAAGCTTTCTTTCTCTGTTCTTCGGCCTCGAGCTTTATCGCAGCGCGCTGGGCAATAGTCCTTTTCTTCAATTCGCTTGGAACTCCGTCGAAAACGTAGATTGGAAGGATATTCTTTTCGAGGAGGTTGCACGTGCGGTAGAACAAACCGCTCAAGTGCGACGTAATGCGGCCTTTGGAGTCCATGAGTGGAGTGCCGTCTTGCTGGCGGATTATGCTCAAGAATTGGTATAGCGTGTTGTATGCATCTACCGCGATGCGCCCTTCCAGCTCTTCAAACGACCTTTCGTGCTTTACTACCAGGTCTTTCAGCTCTACTCCCATTCAATTGACACCCAACCGTTTTCTTAAAAACTGCACAAACCCAAGATATTAAATTCGCGCGAAGGCTAAAAACATTGTTTTAAGCGATTTTGCAGGGTGTGGGAATAATGGGTTTGGATTGCCAGGTTTGTGGAAAGCCGGCTGCAGGCGAAGGATTTGTTGAAGGCGCTCGCGTGGCTTTGTGCGAAGTTTGCTCGGAGTATTCGAGCGGCTTCCAAGTGTTCAAAACTTACGTTCCCCCCAAGCCGAAATACTCCCTTCCTCCCGCAGTAAGGCCTGCCGTGTCGCGCAAGCCGCAGGGAGAACTGCAGCTGGCTGAAGACTACGGAAAGCGCATAATGCAGGCGCGGGAAAAGCAAGGGCTTTCCAGAAAGGATTTGGCGAAAAAGCTTTTGGTGCAGGAGAAGGAACTCGAGGGTTTCGAACAGCAGAAGTACAAGCCGGGCGAAGCGACAATTAAAAAACTCGAGTTTGCTTTAGGAATAAGCTTGCTGGAGCAAGCCGATTAAGAGGTGTCCCTTTTGGATTTTCAGAAAAACAAGGACTTTTGGATTACTGCGGTTTCGCTGGCTACTGCAATAGTGTTTTTCGCCGTCGCCTTTTCCACCCTTAACGACTGGGTCAAGTTCGCCATAACCGTCGTCACCCTAGGCGTTTCTGGGACCATTCTTGGATTGCTTTCCAAGCAGGAACATCACTTCGGATTCATAATCGTTCGGGGAGTTTCGGGGTTCAAGCAAATGCGCTTTATCGCGAAACACTATGCAGGGCTGAGCAAGGCGCTCGCAGACTTCGGGCTGACGCTGAGCTTCGGAGTTTTCTACGGCTGGCGGCTGTTCGGGTTGAACAAGAAGCTTGCTTTGCACGCTGTTGGAATGGCTTTGTTCTACGCATTGTTTTTGCTTCAGCCTGGCGTCATGCTTGAATCGCAAGCGCTGGTCGCAATAGGCTTTGTCACCGGCTTGTTCGGAATAGGGTTTTACTTTCTCGCCAACCACGCTTACGCGATTCTCACTGTTCCCGCAACTCCTCCGGGAGTGATTCCCATAGTTCCTGGCGTCACCGTACCGTGGGAAGTCGTTTTCTCTTTGATAATAGTCGTGGTGGTGCACGAGCTCGCGCATGGAGTGCTTTGCCTGATAGAAAACTTGAAAGTAAAGTCTTCGGGATTGCTTTTGTTCGGAATTCTTCCGGTAGGCGCGTTCGTCGAGCCGGATGAAAAGAAAATGGCGGGATTGAAGAAAATCCTGCAACTGCGCATTCTCGGCGCAGGCAGTACGAGCAACGCCTTGTTTTTCGTCTTGTTCCTTCTAGCGGGCTTGGCGCTCTCGCAGTTGACGCCGCTTTTCGTGCAAGGCGTTTCAGTAAAAAGTGTTTTCGAAAATTCGACTGCCTTCTCGCAACTCCAGCCTGGAGAGAAGATAATCGAGGCGGACGGAGCCTCAGTGCGGATTGCCCAAGACCTTACCTTGCTAATGCAGAAGGGCGCGTTGAACTTGAAGACGAGTGCGGGCGAGAAAACCGTGCGCGCTTCGGAACTGGAAGTGCTGAGTTCTGCAAACGCGGGTTTGGCGAAGGGAGAAAGAATTTATTCTGCCGCAGGAAAGCCGGTTTATTCCCTCAACGACTTGCGCCAAGCGCTTTCTTCCAACCGCGCTGGCGAAACCATTTTCATCACCACCCAAAGCGGGCAGAAGAACGTGCGGTTGAATGACGAAGGAAAGCTGGGCGTTACTCTCTCCCAACGGCAAACGGTGGAATTCCAGAACGACCCTTACAACCCGTTCTTGTATGGATTGTTTTCATTCATTTTGCTCGTGGTTGTCTTTACGTTCAGCCTGAACTTCATTCTCGCGACGGTCAATTTGCTCCCGTTGTTTTTGACTGACGGGCAACGGATTTTCCTTGTCGAACTGCAGGACGCATTCGGAAAGGAAACGGGAACGAAAATCGCTTTTGCGCTGGGGCTTGGTACAGTAGGGCTTTTGCTCATAAACGCCTTGCCTTGGTTCACGTGAAACTTTCCCTAAGAGGGCTTGGCTGCATGATTACGATAGAACGCGCGAAACAGCTTCCCGAAATGCTTTTGCTCAAGAAATCCGTTGAAAACAGCATGGGGCACAAGCGGCAAAACGTTTACACGCATTCGCTGAAAGTCCTGAAGAAAATGCGTTCGCTCACCCGCGACAAGTTCATGCACCTTGTGGCACTCTTGCACGACATTGGCAAACAGCAGACGCTCGTGAAGAAAAACGGCGTGACCTCGTGTCCCGGGCATGACGATGCGGGAGCTGAAATAATATCCCGCTTGGACTTGGGCTTGGCGCAAAAGCGGCATGCTAATGCGGTAATGCTGGTGCGCAACCATCTGATCGCCTTCAGATCGCAGGATTTCGAGGGTGAAATCAAGCGCAAGTCAAAGGGCTTCGCTCGGGAGCAGATGCTGCTGGCGATTGCAGACTTGCAGGGAGGAGACGAGTGGATTCTGTCTCGAAAATCGTTTTTGCAGAAGTTAAAGTTATTTAAACGCGCGTTGCGTGTAGTTTCTTGAATCAGAGTTGAAGGGTGGGAACCGTGGTTTGGAACAAGATTTTAGGTTTATTCAAGCGGGCGAACACGCCGAAAATCGTGGTTTCGGGCTTGAAGCACGACGCGAAGCTCTTCCAGCAAAGCATTCAGGAGGAAGCTGAGGCTTTCGCAGGCAAGGCTTCGAAAGTGCTGGATGACGTGGAGAACGTTACGGTTCACGCTAAAATCTCGGGGCTGGGAAAGACCGAGAAATTCGAGCTGTACGGCCTGCTTTCAGCCCGCAATGCGTCGTTCCACGCGAGCGCGTCGGGAAGGAAGCTGAATTTCGTTTTGAAAGACTTGTTCGACGAGCTTTTTGCTGAAGCGAGGAAGCACAAGAGCAAGCTCGTGAAAGGAAAGAAAAAGTCGGGCGGTAAATTCGTTTTGGAGGTTGAAGGGGAATGAAAAAAATCTTGAGCCAGTTTTTCGTCATGATGGCCGCGTTGATGTTCACTCTAGCCGTATACCAGGCCAACCAGTACATTCAAGTTTCGGCGGCGTTGGGCCCGTCGCTCGCGCAGTTGAACCAGCTCGGCGCTTTGGGCGCAGAGGCCGCTGGCATGGACGCCGCGCAGTTGGAGTCTACCAAACAGCTCTTGTCAGGAACGACCAACGCGTTGATGCAATCAGTATTGCTGGACTTCGTGCTGGGAGTAATCTTCCTGATGGCCGGCTACTTCACTTACGGCCACAAGGACTAGTTTTTCCTTCTTTTTTGTTTTCAACTTTTTTCCTGATGATCTTGCAGGATATTTAAACGCCCTCAGCGTAGGACTTATATCGCATTCGCAAAAAAGGTGGTTTGTCCCTATGGTTTCAAAAAAGTTTGCAGGAATTTTGGTTTTGCTTTTGGCGTTCTCTCTATTCATAGCCGGTTGCGTTAGCAACGGCGGAATCAACGCTTCTCCAACACCCCCGCTTTCGCAAGAGCAAACAAACTTGCTTTCGTTCAAGTCTTGGAACGAAGCCAACGATTTCCTGCAAGCTTCGCAAACTCGAGCTTATGGCGGTTACGGCGTGGACAAATCCTTGGGCGCGCCGATGGCGGTGCAGGAGAATGCTGACGGAGCTGGGTCTTCAGGCAGGGACTATTCATCAACCAACGTCCAGGTCGAGGGCGTTGACGAAGCAGACATAATGAAGAACGACGGCGGGTTTTTGTACGTCATTGCGGAAAACAAAGTCAAGATTCTGAAGGCGTATCCCGCAAGCGAAATGAAGTTAGTTTCGGAAATAAGCTTTGATCCTAGCGCTAGTGCGAACATGAGGCAAACCTCCATTCCCTCCCAGATTTTCGTTTACGGCAACAAGCTCGTCGTCTTCGGTTCGGAACCGGCGTTTTGGGAGCCCAGGCCGCTGCCTGAGCCAACAATCGTTCCTACCGCAACGCCCACGACCGACCCTGCCGGCAAATGCCTCGATGACGGCAATGAATATTTGATTGGAGATAGCTGGGGTGACGGGTGCACCGTATGCGTTTGTGAAAAGATGAATGGCAAGGCTGTTGTAAACTGCGCCCTGCCCATAGCATGCCCCGAGCCGACTGCTA